>JAGQIY010000115.1 GCA_020430865.1 Myxococcales bacterium | reverse complement strand
GATCAGTGAGCAGCTCCCGCGTTGTGTCGGAGTTCCACGGATAGAACTTCTTCAGTCCCGGTACGTGCTGGCCAACTTGGCCGACTGCCTGGCGCGCGTGGAACTTCGCCTTGGATTCCACGAACCCCGGAGCGTGCGGGTCGACGTCTTCGCCTTGCTGGTACCGAGCAAACGCGTCGTCTCCAGGTCCCTCGAGCTCAACCCGCTTCTTGCGGAGCCACTCCTCGATGCGGTCGAGTGCTTCGAGGGGTTCGAGGATCAGATCGTAAGGCGGTATCTTCGACACGCGGAAGCTCGTTTCCGTCGTGCGCCCTGGGGACGGCCATCCCGCAGGGCGCAACCTTTTGGAGCGTACAAGGCAAGCGGTCACGCTGCACCCCCGTTCTGGTTTGCAGGCAGTTCACAGCGGAGCCGCACGCCTGACCTCGGCGCCAGCCTCAGCTCGAGCGCCACCTTGCCAGCGCGCCGCGTGATTGGCCGCTGCAGAGGGAGCGCTGAGCGAGCTCGGCGAAGCATCGAGGGCGCAAAGCTGTAGACCAGCTGCAGCGACCGCATCGCCTCCGTGACCGTCGAGGCCTCGATGGTTGCGACGAACCGAAGCACGCCGCCACGAAGCCGATGCACAGCAACGCGGTGATTCGAGCGCCCGCGGCGCACCCAATCGGCGATCAGCGTGTCGCCTTTTCGGGTGCCAGCGAGGGCGCAGAGCAAGTCGAGGTGCCCGGTTTTCTGAGCCCACCCCTCATGTCGGGCGAGGCGCGCAGCGAGGCGAAGGGCGTCCAGATCCGTCTCGTGTCCGCAGACCTCGAGGCGCACCAGAGGATGACCGTCGCCCTCGATGAGCTTCGCGCGCAGCCGCTGGCCAGGCGCAGCACGCACTACGCCGCTCACGACTCACCCCGCTTTCGCCGCTCGGTGGCGAGGTCAACCACGGCTCCAGGGTCGGCGCCGTCGAGCAACTGACCCAACGCACGATGGGCGATCCGTGCTACCGTGAGGTCTCCGCTTCGAAGTGCCTCAGCCAACGCGCTGAGTAGCTGCTCCCGGGCGTGAACTTGGCCAGATTGTTGGACGCCAACTTGGCCGTTTGGGTTCCGTTGGTCGTTTGCCCGAGATCCGAAGTGGCTGTTTTCCTGCTGGTTCAGCGCATCGGTCGTTTCCGCAAGGCTTTTTAAATCCCCTGCGTCTGCCATTCCGCCAAGGGGCCTTGGGGAGCCGATGCTGTAGCAGAAAACCGCCGGCGGCGGCGGAATCTCGCGAGGGTTCACAGCTCGGCGACTTGGGTCGCGTTGATTCCCACAAAGCGCGAGCAGGACTTGCCTTGCACAGCCTTGCTCGCGGCGTCCGTGGTGCAAAAGCCATCCTTGCCCTGGTAGTCGTCGCCGACGGTGATTTCCGACTCGATGCGGATTTGTCCGTCGGCGACGCTGAGCAGGCGGTGCGCTTCCTGAGTGGGCTCGCTGCACAGGCCTTCCGCGGAGGTGTAGCCGGTGGAAACTTCCGAGGCTGTCAGCTGGTCGCGGTCGCCCTTCGTGAAGGTGAAGCCGAACTCATAGCTCACGCCGTTCGGCCACTTGGCGGCCAGGTCCTTGCACGCGGCCTCGGAAGCGCAGCTGTACGCACCGAGCCAGGTCTCACCAAACGCTGGGACGTCATAGGTGAACACGGCGAGGTAGCCAGCCGCGGTCACCTCGGCGCCTTCGCTGCAGGCGTCGAGGTTCTCCGTGTGACTGGTCACTTGATAGATCCCAGATAGCTCCTGGGCGCTGGCCGCGACCCCGTGACTGCTGGAGTCTTCCGACGAACAGGCAAGCAAGCAGAAGCAACACGCGACCGAGAGTGAAGTGAAGCGCATGTCCCTTGATACGTGGCCCAGGGGGCGACGTTCCTTGGTGATGCTCGCACCTGAGCGCAGCACGAACTCCCTGCCCCAAGCCGCAGGGAAAGTGAGCCTCTAACGAGCCAACGTTCGACCGGATCAGCGACCCACCCGACCTCCGAAGAACCTCCCGGAAACAGCCCGACCTGGACCACCCGTCCAGCAAGCAAATTCACCCTGTCGAGGCACTCTAGCTCGCGAACTCGGACCAGCCGATGTTGCAGGCCATCCTCGGCCATGTCGAGCACGGCGCCGCGGACGTCGCAGAGTTCATCTCTCGGAGAGACCCAACCCAGTTCCCCGCGGCAATATACGGCAGCGATCCGGCCTTTTTCGCGCTCTGGGACTGCGACCTGAACGACCGCCTCGGCCATTTCGCGAGTATTTTGGGGGAGGAGCACCGAGTGGTGATCATGGGGCACACCCACGACCCCGCCGAACAGCTCGGGACCAAGCTCTTCAGTGCGGAGTTCGCCTACGCCAACAGTGGCTCTGGCTGCCCCTCCCTGCCAGACCTCGCCCGCGCTCAGAACCCAAAACATGTCACGTTCGTGGAGCTCGAGCTCGATGCAGGCAGCAACGGAAGCGAGGCCTGGCGGGTCGACATTCGCTACGTCGAGCAAAGCGGCGCCGGTTACCGCGTGGCGGCGGAGCCCCTCGCGAGTGAACACATCGCGCTCTGACACAGGCTTGCCTCTCGGCCAGCGATGACAGACGCCGAGGAACCGGGCTAGCGCACTCACGGGTCGTTTCCCACTGCAACGCACGCAGCGCGTTGCATGCAACCCGGCGAAGCGCTCAAGCAGGTTTAGTGCATCGTTCGGGTGCGACCTTGCGTTGCGGTTTCCCTCACGGGATTTCACGAGCAAGCTCCGGGTATGCGCCAGTCAGCTCTGGGAATCCTCGGTCTAACCTTAACCATCGCCTGGGGTTGCTCGGATGGCAGCTCGAACAGCGGCAGCGGAAGCCACGGAAACGGGGGGACCGCCGGCACCGCTGCTAGCGGCGGCAGTGCCGGTAGCGGCGCAAGTGCAGGCAGCGGCGCAAGTGCAGGCAGCGGCGCAAGCGCAGGTAGCGGCGGCACTGCCGGTGGCAGCGGCAGTGCAGGTAGCGGCGCCCAGGGACCTGTATTCCCGGATGAGCACCCCCGCATTTACTTGAACGATAGGACGCGAACACGCTTGAGCGCATCACTGGCGAGCCTCACTCCCGAAGCCAGGCGATTCAAGGATCTAGTCGACGCCCAGCTCGCTGGCGGGAACAGCTATGCATACGAGCCCTGGTACTCCGCGCTGCTGTACGCTCTAGGCGGAGAAACGAAGTACGCCGACGACGCCATCGAACGCATGGACACCTGGGTGCGCAGCGAGGAGGCGCTTATTGCCTCCGGGCAACGCGCCCAGGTGGCCGGAGACAGCTACCTCGAGGTCGGCGACTACATCGGCGGCTTGGCACTGGTGTACGACTGGTGCTTCGATCGCCTCACGCAGGACCAGAAAGATCGCTGGCTCGTGTACGCCAACCAGGCGGTGAGGAACGTCTGGGACCCAGAAGGCGCGAGCTGGGGTGGGGTGAGCTACCCGTGGAGTGGTTGGTCCGTGGACAACCCATCGAACAACTACTACTACTCGTTTCTGCGGGCGACGATGCTCCTCGGCTTGGCAAGTCACGGTGAGAACAGCGACGCCGACACCTGGTTGACCACATTCCGCAAGGATAAAATCCAGGACCAGCTTGTCCCAACCTTTCAAGCGGACCTCGCTGGAGGTGGGTCGCGCGAGGGCACTGGCTATGGCGTAGCTATGATGCGCCTCTTCGAGCTCTACGAGTTGTGGGAGCAGAGCACCGGAGAGCGCATCGCTGAGCTAACGCCTCACGCGAAAGACTCTCTGGTGAACATGCTACACGCCATCGTCCCGACGAGAGACCGGCTCGCACCTGTAGGCGACCACTCAAGAGATAGCAGCGCGGCGCTGTTCGACTACCACCGTAACTATTTGCAGCTGCTCATCAGGTTGTTCCCCACGGATACGCTCGCGGCGAACGCCCAGTACCTATTGGCGGAATCGAGCGTGCCGGAGATGTCTCAGCAGTTCATGTACGTCTACGACTTCCTGTATCAATCGCCCGACGTGAGCTCCGCGGCGCCGGATGACCTGAACACCGCCTACTACGCTCCAGGCACTGGCCAGCTCTATATGCGCGAGAGCTGGGAAGAGGACGCCACTTGGGTGCACCTCATCGCCGGTCCGTACACCGAGAGCCACGCGCACCAGGACCAAGGCTCTTTCATGCTCTACGGTGGGCAGTGGTTGGCTGCTGACGCAAACCTCGCGTCCCACTCGGGGATCCGCCAAGAACTCGAGCTTCACAACCTGGTTCGCATCGAACAGGGCGGCAACGTCCGATCCATGCGAGAGAGCGAAACAGCAGGCCGCTTGGTCGCGCTGCATAGCGAAGGTTCGTTCGTGTATGCCGTCAGCGACACGACTGGCGCATACGATTCCGGCGTGAACAAGCTCGATCGGGAGCTGGTCTACTTGAAGCCAGACGTCGTCGTGCTTTTCGATCGCGTCGACACGGCTAGCGCGAGCCGCTTCGTCTGGCAGGCCAACGCACCGACGGCCTTCAGCGGTCAACTCAGCGGGTTCAGCGCAGGCCCGCTGCGGGTGCTCTCCGTGCACCCCTCCAACGTCAGCCCAGATGTTGTCAGTTGGCCGAACGCAGACTCTGACATTTCCTCCGGGTATCGCCTCGATCTGAGCAGCGGCCCAGGGAACACCGCCCGCTTCCTCACTGTGGTCGCTCGCGGCGACGTGATCGCCACGAGTGGCCCTCGCAGCGCTGGAGGCAGCTTGGGTGTGGAGCTCACGCTGACTGACGGCACTCGCTATGTCCTGGATTTCAACCGGGACAGTGTCGGAGCTCATCTGGAGTACCATGCACCGGGTCAGGCAAGCGCGACTTATGACCTAGCCGCTGGGGTCGATGTCCTACCGCTGCGGGTTCCTTGAGGGCGGGTCTCGCGCCCAGAGCAGCCATTGACTGCCCGCCCGAGGTGCGAGACCCCTCACCCCCAACCCTTACAGCCGCGGGGGCTTTGCCCGCTGGGCAATTTCCTCGAGGAACTGCTCTCGAGAAGAGACGCGCTGCTCCGAACCGACTCGTGACGAAACCTGCCCGCCATTGACTTCGCGCGCGCCGAGCACCGCGAGCTCCGCAATGCCGAGCTCATGGGCCAAGGCCACTCGCCGCCCGAGGCTCTCTGCGGATGCGTCCATATCCGCTCGGATCCCGAGCTCACGGAGTGACTCCAACAGCGACTCCGCCGCTTCGCGTTGTGCCTCAGCAATCGGTAGGACCCTGAGCTGACGCGGCGCGAGCCACAGCGGTAGCCTCCCCGAGTGATGCTCGAGCAAGATGCCGAGAAATCGCTCGAGGCTCCCACACAAAGCGCGATGCAACATCACCGGGCGCTGGCGTGAGCCGTCGCTCGCGACGTAGGCAACGTTGAAGCGACTCGGCATGAACAGATCGAACTGGATTGTTCCGCACTGCCATTCGCGCCCTTGGCGATCACGCATGCCGAACTCGAGCTTCGGTCCATAGAACGCACCGGCACCGGGTTGCACGACGTACTTCCATCCGAGGCGGTCCAGCACGCGGGCGAGCAACGACTCGCCTTCGTCCCACTCGGCGTCGCTCCCCGCGCGATCTTCGGGCCGTGTGGAGAGAGCCACCGCCAGCTCCTCGAACCCGCAGGCCCGATAGAACGGCAGCACCCCACTCAAGAAGCGCTCGACCTCCGCCTCGGCCTGCTCCGGCGCGCACAAGATGTGGCCGTCGTCTTGTGTGAACTGGCGAAGTCGGAGCAATCCCTGCAATGCACCGCCCGCTTCGTCGCGATGCACCAAGCCGAACTCCGACAGGCGTAGCGGCAAGTCGCGATAGGAAGGCGCCATGGCCTTGAACACCGCCAAGTGTCCGGGGCAACTCACCGGCTTCAATGCCGACTCGTCCGCGGCGCCGTCTTCACCAAAGCCGAACATATTCGCACGGAAATGCGCCCAGTGACCGCTGGCCTCCCACACTGCTCGACGCATCAGCTGAGGCGACCTCACCTCGGCATAGCCGTCGCGCTCCATCACCTGGCGCACGAAGCTCTCGAGCGCGCGATACAGTTGCCAACCCGCCGGGTGCCAGAACACCATGCCCGGCGCGCTGGGCTCCTGGTGAAATAGCCCCATGCGCTTTGCCAGGGCACGATGATCACTGCGGTCCAGGGCTGCGCTGCCATCTAGCACTGCGCTGCTATCTAACACTGCGCTGCCATCCAGCGCTGCGCTGCCGGCCTGGGCTTCAACGGACGCCGCTCGTTTTTCTTGGGGTGAGATGAGATTCGGGCTTTCCATGGCACTCTTTCCGCGACTCTGCGCGGCCTCCTGCTATGACTCCGCAAGGAAACAGTTCCGAGTCGCCAGGTGCCGATCCACGCGCTCGTTCGCACCGGCGCACGGCGATACCGCGCGCGTCGTTCGAGGAGCGTCACCCAGCGGGAGTCAGAGCCGAGCGTTGGCATGGACAGCCGCCGCAACCAGCAAGACCCACGACTCGAGACATCGCGGCCCGCGGGGTCGGTCTGACGTGGACTTCGTTCGGTTGCTCTCAGGCGTTCATCGGCAACACAGCGTACACGCGACCAGACCACCGCGAACCGCGGTGGTAGTAGTGGTCGTCGTCGTGAGCTTGTGGGCCATTTCCGCGCAGTATAGCTGAGCTGCGGCAAAGCGCCAGCAGGGTCAGCGACTCGAGGCAGCGCTTTCCGCAACGCGCCGCCTCGCGCGCCGCTCGAGCGCTTACGCGATGAGCGACGGCGGCCGTCTTCGAGCGGAGCACGCTTCTGCGCCCTCGAAGGCCTGGGGTGCGACCCGATGCCTCACTCGCTGTCGCCTCCCCCATCACATGTTAACCCATTGAAATAATTACGCTTGGTGAGTCGCCGTCGAGCAACCGTCACACTCGTGCTTGCTGAATTTGAAATCCACATTCAAATAGGAAGCTGTAGACCGATGACCCTCGACACCGCCCACATCGGAGAGCACCTCAGGATCCAGCAGGTCTCTGGCGAGCGTGCATTCCGCCGCCGCCTGTTGGAGCTTGGTCTCGTGCCAGGCACCCGCGTCGAGCTCAAGCGCGTGGCGCCCCTCGGCGATCCCGTCGAGCTCCTGGTGCGAGGCTGCAGCCTCTCCATTCGCCGCGCGGAGGCACGCTTCATCCACGTCACTCGTGACGGCGCGAACCAAGCGGCGCCCGTGGCCACGTGCTGCGCCGGTGCGGATCCCCTCCAGCTCGACGAAGAAGGAAGCGCCGCGTGACTCAGAAATCGGTCGAGCCTGCGGCAGGGCTCGACCGGGTAGCCAGAGCGACCCTCGGCGGCGAGCCGTGGGTGGTACTGATCGGCAACCCGAACGTCGGCAAGACCAGCCTGTTCAACCGCCTCTCCGGAGAGCGAGCGCGCGTCGGCAACTACCCCGGCGTAACGGTCGAGCGGCGCGAGGCGAAGCTGCGTTTGCCCGACAAGACCCAGGCGCGCCTGGTCGACGTCCCCGGCGCGTACTCGCTCAGCGCGCGCTCCGGCGAGGAACAGATCGCGCTGTCCTCGGTGCTCGGGATCGCGCAGAACCCCACGCCGGACCTGGTCGTCGTCGTCGTCGACGCCGGTCAGCTGATTCGCAACCTGTACCTGGTTCTTCAGCTGATCGAGCTGCGCCTCCCGCTGGTGGTCGCGGTCAACATGCTGGACGAGGTCGACGAACCCCTGTCACTCGAGGTCCTGCAAGAGGAGCTGGGCGTCCCCTGCGTGGCCACCAACGGACGCACGGGACAGGGCGTCGAGGACCTCCGCACCGGCGTCGCCAAGGCGCTCGAGCGACCCGCTTTCCCGCGTCGCTTGGCGGTGGACTACCCCGCCTCGCTACGTGAGCGGGTGAAGCAGGTGGCGACGGTGGTGCCCGACGAGTGGCTGCACTGGCGTGTCGATCACGTCGAGGACGCCGACCGGGAAGCGCGGCGCGAAGCCCTCGCGCTGTGGGGCCTGACCAGCATCGAACCAGACGACGAACTCACCGACATTCCTGCGGAGTTGCGAGCGAAGTGCCTGGAGCTCGAAGCCGACGGCGCAGACATCGATCTCGAGATCGTCCAGGCCCGCTATGCGTACCTCGACGGCTTGGCAGAGCGCGTGCACGGTGAGCGCGATCGCCACCCACCCAAGCGACCCTTTTCCGAGCGGATTGACCGTTGGTTGCTGCACCCCGTGCTCGGGTTCCTGGTGTTCATCGCCATCATGCTGGTGGTCTTCCAGAGCCTGTTCGCCTGGGCCGACCCCGCGATCGGCCTGATCGAGGGTGGCGTTGCGTGGTTGCAGAACTTCATCCGCGGGACGTTTCCGGAGTCGATTCTGCGCGACCTCGTGAGTGAGGGCATCGTCGGCGGTGTGGGCAACGTGATCGTCTTCCTGCCGCAGATCCTGCTCCTGTTCCTGTTCATCGGGCTCCTGGAAGACTCGGGCTACATGGCGCGAGTCGCGTACCTGATGGACCGCATCATGAAATCGCTGGGGCTCCACGGGCGCGCGTTCGTGCCGATGCTCAGCGGCTTCGCCTGCGCGGTGCCGGCGATCATGGCGACACGCACGATGGAGCGCCAACGCGATCGCCTGCTCACGATGCTCGTGATCCCGCTGATGACCTGCTCGGCGCGGCTACCCGTCTACACCCTGATCATCGGCGCGCTATTTCCGCCCAGCAAGGCCTTCGGGCTGCTGCCCGTGCAGGGCTTGCTCATGGTGGGGATGTACGTCTTCGCCCTGGTGATGACCCTGGGATCCGCTGCGGTGCTCGGCCGCACCACCGTCAAGGGTCGACGCATCCCGCTGATCCTCGAGCTGCCTCCGTATCGCTTCCCGAACCTGCGCTCGATTCTGCGGTCCATGCTGGAGCGCTCCTTTGCTTTCCTCAAGGAAGCTGGCACGGTGATCCTCGTCTGCACCGTCGCGCTCTGGGCGCTGCTCTACTTCCCACGAGCGGGCGAGGCTCCTCCGAACGTCGACCCGGTGGCGCACCAGGCAGAAGCGCTGGAGAACAGCTACGCGGGACGCATTGGCAAGGGCATGGAGCCGGCGATCGAGCCCCTGGGCTTCGACTGGAAGATCGGAGTCGGACTGATCGGCTCCTTCGCAGCGCGAGAGGTGTTCGTCTCCACCATGGCGCTGGTCTACGGCGTCGGAGAGCCCGAGGACGACGAGGCCAAGCCGCTCAGAGAGAAGATCCGCGCGGAGACCAAGGCAGACGGCGAACCAGCCTACACCCCCTTGGTCGGGCTCTCACTACTGGTCTTCTTCGCCATCGCCTGTCAGTGCATGAGCACCCTGGCGGTTGTCCGCAGGGAAACACGTACCTGGCGCTGGCCGCTGTTCATGTTCACTTACATGACGGTGCTCGCCTACGTCTTCAGCTTCGCTGTCTACCAGGGCGGGCGGCTGCTGGGCTTCGGCTAGCCTCGCGGCGCGCGTGCGCTCACTCGTCTACTCGGGAGACCTCGCCGAAGCGCGCGCGCAGATCCTGGAGCCACTCTGCGTGCTTCTGCTTGTCCAGCATCACGCCGAGCTCCCCTCCCCCGGGCAAGCGAAACACGAGATGCATGCGACCGCCCTTCATCCCGCCGAGGAACCACTTCGTCTCGCGCACACCAGCGATCTCGCCGACCCGCACTTCGATGGGCTCGCCGACGAGACGCCGCACCAGCAGCCGCTTGTTGGTGAGGGCGATCAACGCATTGCCTCGCACCTTGCCGTGTCCGGCGTTCGATCCACGGTAGAGGGCCGGCTCCGGACCGAGCACCAGCGTCTCGCCCTTGGCCTCGAGCTCGCGCCCCAGGGCCTCGGCCTCCTCCCTCGAGCGCTTGCGCATCCAGTAGAGGATCGGCAGCCAGACCGTCAGCTGCAGGAGCAGCATGCCGCCGATGAGTGCCATCACCAGCAAGACGGTCTGCGTCGAATCCACGGCTCCAGGTGTAGCGCGCTTTGCGAGCTGCGGATAGCGTTGTCGGGCGCACGAGCTTGTCATGCACGACACCCCATTCGACCCCGATCGCCTCGCGGCATTGCCCCGCGGTTTCTGTCAGCGCTCCGTGCTCACCGTCGCACGAGAGCTGATCGGCAAGTTCGTCGTGCGCTCCCTCGATGGGGAGCTGCTGATCGGAAGGATCGTGGAAACCGAAGCCTATCGCGGCCCCGAAGACGCTGCCGCTCACTCCTTCGGTGGCCGACGTACGGCACGCACCGAGGTGATGTATGGCCCCGCAGGTCTCTGCTACGTGTTCCGTATCTACGGGATGCACGATCACCTCAACGTGGTCGCGGGGGAAGAGGGTGAGCCGCACGCGGTCCTCGTGCGAGCGCTGGAACCAAAGCTCGGCCTCGCGACGATGCGAGCGCGCCGGAGCGTACGCACCAAGCGAGCGCCGAGCGATGCGCAGCTGTTGAGTGGACCCGGCAAGCTCACCCAGGCGCTGGGTATCACTCGCGAACTCTACGGCCACTCGCTGGACCGTGCGCCGCTCTGGCTCGCCGAGGAGCCGACTTCGACGCGGCCGAGGGTCGATCGCTCGGCGCGCGTCGGCGTCGACTACGCGGGTAGCTGGGCAGAGAAGCCCTGGCGCTTCAGCGAACGAGGGAGTCCGTGGATCAGCGTCGCGCCGAAACCGCGGGCACGAGGTTGACTCGCAATTGCCGAGCCACCGCGAGGAAAGTAGGGTCGCACCCATGAGCGATCGTTCCGCACCGCCACGACAGTCCAGCGCGCAGCTCGCCAGCGGTCGCGTGGCCTCTGCGGGGCCGCGACGCGGACGACTCTCGGGGCGACGCATCGCGCTCGGCGTGAGTGGCAGCATCGCCGCCTACAAGGCCGCGATCCTCGCGCGCCTGCTGGTCAAGGATGGCGCCGAGGTGCAGGTCGTGCTGACCCGCGCAGCCCGTGAGTTCATCGGCGCAGCGACCTTCGCGGGCATCACGGGGAACCCCGTGCTGGACGACATGTTCGATCCGAACCTCGGCGGAGAGCTACACGTCGATCTCGCCCAGGACAGCGATCTGATCGTCGTCATGCCCGCGACGGCGGACGGGCTCGCGCGCTTCGCTCAGGGTCGCGCCGACGACGTGCTGAGTGCCACGCTGCTGTGCGCCACCTGCCCCGTGCTCGTCGTGCCAGCGATGCATCCGCGCATGTGGACTCATCCCGCTACCAGGCGCAACGTGGCGACGCTCACCGGCGACGGCCGCGTCCACTTCGTGGGCCCCGAGAGCGGTGAGGTGGCTTCTGGCGAGAGCGGCGTCGGGCGTATGTCCGAGCCGGAGACGGTTCAGGCCGCTATCCTGGCGCAGCTGTCTCGAGACGCGCTGGCCGGGCGCCACGTGGTGATAACGGCGGGTCCGACCGTCGAAGACGTGGACCCCGTGCGCTTCATCAGTAATCGTTCCACGGGGAAAATGGGTTTCGCGTTGGCGGAGCGCGCGGCACAGCGGGGCGCCCACGTGACGTTGATCAGCGGCCCGGTGGAGCTCTCGACGCCCTATGCGGTGCATCGCGTCGACGTCCGCAGCGCGGTCGCCATGCGCAGCGCGGTCTGGCAGGCGGTGGGCCCGGATCTGAATCAAGCCGACGCTCTGATCATGTGTGCCGCGGTCGGGGACTATCGTCCCACGGAAACGCACTCCAGCAAGCTCAAGCGCGGCGAGAGCGGCCTCAGCCTGGACCTGACACAGAACCCCGACATCATCAGCGAGATCGGTGCCGCACGGCAAGGTCAGCGGCCCGTTCTGGTAGCGTTCGCGGTGGAGACCGCCCCTCCGGATCAGATGGTGGAGAACGCGCGAGGGAAGCTCAAGAAGAAGCGCGTGGATCTGGTCGTGGCGAATCACGCGAAGGACAGCTTTGGCAAGTCAGACAACCTGGCGAGCCTGGTTGGCCCCGTCGACACGCTCCCCTTGCCTCAAATGCCCAAGCTAGAGCTGGCCGATCGCATCCTGGACTGGGTGCTCGCACGGCTCTCCGAGTCCCCCAAGACAGGCTGATCGATGCCGCTCATCGCAATCATCGTGCTGGTCGTCGGTGCCAGCCACTACTACTTCCTCCAGGAGCAGTTCGCTGGCACCTGGACCATGTACGCCGGCCTCGGCCTGCCCTACCTGGTGTTCGCGACGCTCGCGTTGCGCGATCTCTGGGAGGAGGGCGTTCTGGCGGAGCGCCTGGCTCCGCGCTGGGGTGACGTGGGACTCGGCGGCCTGCTCGGCCTGCTCTTGGTAGGCGCGGGCTGGGTGGTGCGCGAGCAGGTGATCCCGGAGCACGGAGTGCATCGCGTGTGGGTCATGCGCATCCTCACCCAGGTCGGAGACGCCAAGGTCATCCAGGCCAGCATCGGGCTGACGCTGGCGATCCTGCTGATCGCCATGCTCGAAGAGCTGGTGTGGCGCGGACTGGTGCTGCCTCACGCCGAGCGCTTGGTGGGGGTGAGGCGCGGCTGGATACTGACCGCGCTGCTCTATGCCCTCGCCGTCGTCCCCGCGATGTGGGCGACCCGGGTGGAGCCGATAGGTTTGAATCCCTTCCTGCCGGCGGCGGCGCTGGGTTGCGGACTGGTCTGGAGCTTCTTGGCGGCGCGCCTCGGTCGCCTGGCGCCGATCATGATCAGCCACGCGGTGTTCACCTATTTCAGCGGCGTCGTGTTCCGAGTTCCTGGCACCTGAAGCCGACGCGGGCATTGCCGCGAGGCAACACCCGCGCCCCCCCCGCCATGAGGTAGGGATTGTACCGTGATCAGTCGCCGGCGATGCGCGCCATCTCCTCGTCGGAGATGTCGAAGTCTGCGTAGACGTTCTGGACGTCGTCGTGATCGTCCAGCGCCTCGAGCAGGTTCAGGCAGACCTCGGCATCCCGCCCATCGACCGGCTTCTTGTTCTTGGGCACGTAGACCAGGCTCGAGTCCTTGACCTCCAGCTTGGCTTCCTCGATCGCCGTCGTGATGCGGTCGAGATCCGTGGGCGGTGTGTACACCACCCAGACCTCGCCTTCGTCGCGATAGTCCTCGGCGCCCGCCTCGACCGCGACTTCCATCAGCTGGTCTTCGGTGACCTTGTCCTTGTCGAGGACGATGCTGCCCAGGTAGTCGAAGGCCCAACCCGCGGTGCCCGACTGACCCATCACGCCGTTGTGCTTCTCGAAGATCTTGCGCAGCTCCGGTGCCGTGCGGTTTCGATTGTCGGTGGCGCCTTCAACCATGAACAGGGTGCCGCCAGGGCCTGTGCCCTCGTAGACGATCTCCTCGTAGACGGCGCCTTCGACCTCACCCGTCCCGCGGTTGATGGCGCGTTGGATGCTGTCTTGCGGCACGCCCTGGCTCTTGGCGGCGAGGATGGCCTTGCGCAGGCGTGGGTTGCCCGTTTCGTCTCCACCGCCCATGCGCGCCGCGATGGCGATCTCTCGATTCAGCTTGGTGAACAGCTTGCCGCGCTGGGCGTCTTTGGCACCCTTCTTGCGCTTGATCGTGGCCCATTTGGAATGGCCGCTCATGTCTCGAACCTCGACTGTTGAATGTGGTGGGAAGCGCACCGCCCCCCCGCGGGTTGCAGCACAATCAAGCGCGGGCTTCAATGAATTCGCGCGGGAGGCGCTCCGCGAAGGGCAAAAGTCCCACGAATTCTGCCGTGGTCCCACGTCCGGTCGACGGCGCGGGGGCTCGCTCGGTCCCGCGCGAGGCCGCCCGACGCGGCCACCCCCGCCCCCGTGGGCTCGAATCCACACGGATACGCCACGGCTACCAGCGCCACGGCTACCAGCGCCACGGCTACCAGCGCCACG
>JAGQIY010000114.1 GCA_020430865.1 Myxococcales bacterium | reverse complement strand
CGGCAGAGCCCGGCGCCGCGGAGCCGGCTCCCGGTGTCGATCCCACACCAGAAGGGGAGCCCGCGACGAAGGAGCCCGAGGCCGTGGTTGGCGACAGCGAGGTCGAGCCACCGCCCGCAGCAGTTCCCCAGGGAGACGACAGCGCGGTCGCCGACGCGCGCGCCGGAGACTCCGCCCTCGAGCTGCCCGGGAAGACCTACTACTTCGTCGGCCTACGCTACCGCACCATCATCGTGCCGAAGTTCATGATCAACCTGTTCGGCGACGGCGGTCGCACGGTGGTGGTGCACTCGGGCGGCCCCGAGTTTGGTATCCGCAAGGACGGCTTCGAGTACAACTTCGGCCTGTGGTTCGCGAACTACGCGATGGACGACACCCCGTTCAAGTCGACCAGCGACGGCGAGAAGGCCTGGGAAATCGTCAACAGCAAGATGAAGGCGATCTACATCACCTCGGACTTCCTGTGGTCCCAGGAGTTCAGCCCCGCGTTCAGCCTCAACTACGGCGCGGGCGTTGGTCTGGGCTTCATGTTCGGCGACCTGAACCGCGTCCAGGCCTACCCGCGTCCAGGTTCCGCAGGGAATCCGGAGGACTTCGAGCGCTGCGATAGCCCCAACCAGGACCAAGACCCGGGCGATTTCTGCGGAGACGACAACGACCACTACGGCGACTACAACGAGCCGTCCTGGGCGGACGGGGGCTCCAAGCCCATCGTCTTCCCCTGGCTCGCGCTGCAGACCGGGTTGCGCTTCAAGCCCGCCAAGAGCTTCGTCGCGCGGCTGGATCTCGGCTTCGGCACCAGCGGTTTCTTCGTGGGTGTGGGGGCGGACTACGGCCTCTGAGCAGCCAGCTGCCGGGGAAGCCAAGTCGGGGGTGAGCGAGCTCGAGCTGCCTGCACGCTACGCCAGCCTGCAACGCCTCGGTGAGGGCGGCGGTGGCGAGGTGTGGGCGGTTCGTGATCGCCACACCGGGGACAAGCTCGCGCTCAAGATGCTCTCTCCCACCGCGAGCGAGCGCGAGATGACCGCGCTGGTTCGTGAGGCGGTGGCGCTCAGCGGTCTCGAGGGCCTGGGTGTGCCGCGTGTGGTGCGCTTCGGTCGCCTGCCGAAGAGCGGTCGACCGTTCATGCTGCGTGAGCTGGTCGATGGCGAGAGCCTGCAGGCTCTGATCGAGACCGGAGACGCCGAAGCCGCGACTCGCGCGCTGATTCGCGCCGCGGACCAGGTCACGCTGCTGCACCGCGCCGGCATGCTTCATGGCGACATCAAGCCTCACAACATCATCGTCGAGCCGAGCGGCCGCGCGACCCTGGTCGATCTCGGACTCGCTGCGCCCTGGCGCGAGACTGGAACTCGCCCGGAGGGGCTGACTCCCCGCTACGCGGCGCCGGAGCTGCTCGAGGGCAAGCCGCTCACGGTTCGCGCGGAGGTCTATGCGCTCGGCGTCACCATCGCCGACATCATCGCTTCAGCCTCGAAGACCATCAACCCGCGCATGCGCCGCGAGCTGATGGATGTCTCGGCGCGGGCCACCGCCACCGACCCTCGGGAGCGACACCCCTCCGCTGACGAGCTGGCGACGGCGATCCGTCGCGCCGCTGGGTTCAAGTCGGGTGCTCGTCACGACGCTCACGAGGTCTGGCCGGTGCTTGGCATCGACGCCATCTCGAGTCAGCTCCAGCAGCGCGTATCCAAATTATCGCGCGGAAAAAGGCTATGGCTGGATGGCCCGCTGGGATCCGGTCGCAGCGTGCTGCTCCGACGCCTCGCCTGGTCCCTGGGGGTCGAAGGACGCCCGCTGGTCTGGATCGACGATCACGTCGTGGAAGATCCCGCCGCGGTGGAAGCCGAGCTGGCCGAGTTCGAAGGCAAGAGCGGCGTCACGGTGTTGATCGATGATGCGCATCTCCTTGCGGAACAGGCGCTCGAGCTGGTCAAGGCGCTCAACGCCGACGGTGCGCGTCTGGTGCTGGTCGGCGACAGCGAGCTTCGCGAGGGGGCAAAGCGCTTCGAGGTGCCACGTCTGGATCAGCACCACGCAGAGGAGCTGGTACGGCGCGCGATGCCCTCGCTCACCGGCCGTCTGCTGGCTCACGTGGTCGACGCTTCGGGGGGCAGGCCCGGCGCGCTGCGTGGCCTCGTCGAGACGCTCGCGGCCCAGCCTGTCGCCTCCGAGGCCGACATCGATCGAGCCTTGGCGGGGGAGTCGTCGGCGCCGGAGTCGGAGCTACCGAAGAACCCCTTCGAGCGCGCCGTCTACTTCCTGGATCGGGGCCGCTTCAACGACGCGGCCCAGGCGATGGATGAAGTGGACCGCGTGAAATCGGAGGGGGAGGGCACTACGGTGCCAAACACGCCGGAGTCCCGCACCGAGCGCCTCAGGTTGGAGACGCTACGGGCTCGCCTCGAACTGGGACTCGGCGACTCCACCTCCGCGCTATCCCGTCTGGAGAAGGTCTCGGGCCTTGCCAAGGAGCGCCGGGGCACCTTGGAGGCGAAGATCTGGATGCTCTACGTAGGACGGGCCTACGTCGCGACGGGTGACTACTCTCGCGCGCTCGAGGTGCTCGTGCAGCTGGTCGACGAGGACGGACCGCTGGGCGCTGAAGCGAGCGCGTTTCACGGCCTGGGCGCGGCTTACCTCGGAAACACCGAGCAGGCGCTCGAGGATCTGGAGAGCGCCGTGGAGCGCGCGAGGCAACACGACGCGCCGCGCGTCGAGGCGGTAGCTCTGGTGAGCCGTGGCCTGGTGCTGCAGCGTGATGACCGCATCGAGGAGGCGCGAGAAGCCTACGAGCAGTGCATCGTCGCTGGTGAACGCGCCGGGGATGCAGGCTTGCTGAGCACGGCGCAGCTGAACCTGGCGGGGTTGCTCAAGGTGAGCGGCGACATCGCGGGAGCCATCGAGCACTTCGAGGCCGCCGTCGACATGGGGCGTCGCTCGGGTCGTCGCTCCACGACCCGCAACGCGCTGCTCAACCTGGCGAACACCGACCTCTATCTCGGGCGTCTCGCGCGCGCCCGAGAGAGCATCGAGCTGCTCGAGGAACAGCGGGGGAGTCTCCCGCCGGTGCTCAACGCGCAGTTCTCGGGACTTCAGGCCGAGCTCGCCAGTCGCGTTGGCGATATCGAGCGCGCCGTGCGCCTGTACGAGGCCTGCGCTGCGGCATATGAGGCCGTCGGTCGCGGCATCGACTCGGCCGAGGCGCGCCTCGAGGGCGTGCTCACTGCTTGCCGTGCGGAAGCCCCCGATACGATCGAGCTGGAGCGCCAGCTGGACCAGGCGCGTGAGGCCTTGGCCAGCGCTCCGGCACACAAGCCGCTCTACATGCTCGCCCGTGGTCGCGTCGCCTGGGTCGCCGGGAGGGAGCAGCAGGCGCGCACGTTCGTCGAAGAGGCGCTGGAGGCGGCGCGCGTCGCAGGGCAGAAGGAATGGCTGTGGCGGGCCCAGGAGGTCCTGGGAGAGGTCGCTGAGGCTGGCGGTCAGCCGACCCTCGCGCGTCGCCATCGTGAAGAGGCGTTGACGGTGCTCGAGGAGATCGGCGCACGACTCCCCAGGGATCTCCGCGAGGTCTACTGGAACGACGCACGGCGGCGCGCGTTGCGCGCCCGGGTTCAGCGCGAGTCCATGACGTCCGCGCCCACGGATCTGGCGGGCTTCTCCCCATCGCCGACGTTTCCTCGCGCGGATCGCTCGCTGATCAGCAGCATCAGCCTGACTCCGCTCGAGCAACGCCTGGCGCACATCCTGGAGGTGAACTCGGTGCTCGCTCGGGAGCGCGATCTCGAGCGCCTGATGCGCCTCGTGATTGGTCACGCCATCGAGCTCGCCCAGGCAGAGCGGGGCTACTTGATTCTGCTCGAGCAAGACGGAAGCCTCAGCGTCCATACGTCACGCACACGCTCGGGAGACGAGACCCACGCGGAGTTCTCGCGCTCCATCGCCCAACAAGTGATCGACAGCGGGGCACCCCTGGTCAGCAAGAGCGCCCAGACCGACGCTCGCATGAGCGGGTACGCGTCCGTGCACCAGCTGGACCTGCAGTCCGTCGCCTGCGTGCCGATCGTCGCTCCCGAGGGAGAGCCAATCGGAGCGCTCTACGTCGAGACGCGGAATCGGCCTGGAGACCACTTCGAGCGCGAGCTGCCCACGCTGCAGGCCTTCGCTGATCAGGCCGCCGTCGCCATGGAGTCGGCGCGCCTGCTGACCGAGAACCGTCGCCGCGCGGAAGAACTCGAGCGCACCAACGAGCGACTGCGAGAGGCGCAGAGCCGGCTCCAGGAGCTCCTGGACCAGCGCACTCAGCGCTTGAAGATCGCCCGTCGTCGCCTGCGCGACGCTCGAGAGACGCTGTACAGCCACTTCGGCTACATGGGGCTGGTGGGCACCAGCAAGCCCATGCGCCGGGTCTACTCGTTGATCGATCGCGTGAAGGATACGGACGTGGCGGTGTTGATCACCGGCGAGAGCGGCACCGGGAAGGAGATCGTGGCCAACGCGATCCATCGCGCCGGGCCCCGCGCGAAGAAGGCCTTCCTCGGCGTCAACTGCGGTGCGATCCCCGAGCATCTGCTGGAGAGCGAGCTGTTTGGTCACGTGCGCGGTGCGTTCACCGGTGCGGATCGCGACCGCAAGGGGCTGTTCCGGGAAGGTGAAGGCGGCAGCATCCTGCTCGACGAGATCGGCGAGATGCCTCAGCGGATGCAGGCGGGGCTGCTGAGGGTGCTCCAGGAGCACAAGGTCCGTCCGGTTGGGGGAGCCAACGAGGAGGCCGTGGACGTTCGCGTGATCTGCGCCACCAACCGCGACCTGGCGGCGATGGTCGAGGACGGAAGTTTCCGTGAGGATCTTTACTACCGTATCCACGTGGTCGAGCTGCGCATCCCTCCTCTGCGGGAGCGAACCGAGGACATCCCCCAGCTCGTGGACCACTTCCTCGGGATCTTCGCAGCGCGCTACAAGCGCGACAAGAAGGCAGTGACGCGAGACGGACTCAAGCGCCTGCGCGGCTACCACTGGCCCGGCAACGTGCGCCAGCTGGAGCACGTGTTGCTCAACGCCTGGGTGCTGAGCGAGAAGCCGGAGCTCGATCAAGACGATTTCGATATCCCGGATGGTCGCGCCGGTAGCGCCCTGTTCAGCAGTCTCACCGGGAGCGCCGCGTCGACCACCAGCAACACGGGGCGCCGCACGACCACCGCGCCTCCGTCTTCGGGCTCCAGCGTGCGCAGCAGCCTGAGCCAGCACAAGCTGGACGAGCGCGAACGCATCTTGCAGGCGCTGAAGGCCAGCAACTGGAACCGCGTCAAGGCCGCCGAGCTGCTGGGGATGCCCCGACGCACCTTCTACCGACGCCTGAAGCAGTACGGGATCCAATAGCGGGGCAAGGTCCTGAAGGGACAGGCGCGCCGACGTTGCAATGAATTCCGTACGGTTATTTCATGTACATGATGATCACCGCCATCGCGATCCCGAGCAGCGCCCACAGCAATAGCTGGGGTTGCCACATCTTGGCGGTGCTGCCGACGTCACCGGCGTGCCGCGCGAGCAAGGCCGCCACCTTGGGAGCGCCTTTGGCCTTGAACGCACGCTTCGGGAGGATCAGGAACGCCGTCGCGCTGGTGTAGACCAGGAACACCCTCGGCGTCTCTCGCGTGGCCACCAGCTGCTTCCAGCGCAACCGCGTGAGCGCTCCTGCGCTGCGCACCTCGATCCCCTGCTCATCGATCTCGATGTCCATCCTGCGCTGCGCTTCTGGCATGCCCTTGAACATCCGCGTGGCGACCATGCGCTTGCCGAGCCGAGCCAGCAACGGAGCCGCGAGCAGGATCCCGATCACGAGCCAGGGACGGTCACCGCTCTGAGGCGACGACTGGACCACGATGGTGATCGCGGCGGCGGACACCGCCAGGCCGACGGCGGTCTTGAAGCGCGAGCCAGGCTGAGCGTTGAGCGCCTCCAACACGTCGTCTCGGATCAGCTCGACGTGCCCTCGCGCGATCCCACCCGTGTCGTCCATTGCATCGTCGGAGACGAGGTCCTCGGCTACGTCTGCGCTGGCCACGGGCGGTCCTCTACTGTCTGACGCGGTCCCACGCAAGTCGCCGGGCTACTCTGGCAGGGCCTTCAGCGCCTCGAGCAGCTCTTTGGCGTGACCGTCGGGGTTCACCTGGGGGAAGACCTTGGCGATCTTTCCTTGTTTGTCGATCAAGAAGGTCACGCGCGCAGCCATTCCACCGCGCAGACTCACACCGAAGGCGTTGGCGATGCGGTGGTCCTCGTCTGGTAGCAGCTTGAAGGGCAGCGAGTATTTCTTCGCGAACTCTGAGTGGGAGTCGTTTCCATCGCTGGACACGCCGAGCACGACCGCTCCGGTCTTGCTCAGATCCTCGTAGCTGTCGCGGATCTGCTGAGCTTCGATCGTGCATCCCGGAGTGTCGTCCTTCGGGTAGAAGTAGACGATCACCGGTTTGCCCTTGAGTTTCTCCAGGGAAACTTTCTCGCCGTCGTGGGCGGTTGCGTCGATGGCCGGGGCGTCGGCTCCGACCGCCAACAGCTCGCCCTCGACGCTGTTCTTGGTCGCGCCGCTCTGAGCCGGCTGCGTGTCTGGGCTGCCGGCAGAGCCGGTGGGACTGGTGGCGGTCCGCGTCGGCGCCGCCGTCGTCTGGGTTTCGTTGCACGCCGAGAGCAGAAGCAGGGCGACGAGGCTGGCCAAGACGGGGTGATCACTCATGCATGGGGTCATGCCACCGCGGAGGGCCGCCCGGAAGTCCTGGTGATCATCGATCCCCCGCCTTGCGTCGCCCAAAGCCCGCCTCGTGCCCAGGTGAGAACACTCGTTATTTCAAGCACTTGTGATATTCGGGGGGCTCGGGTTCGGGGGCGAGATCGTGCCGCGAGCAATCGTGGCGCGCCGCTTCGGCGACATACATCCCATGCCCCGCTCACTCCATCTTCACCCCTGCTCCGCGTTGACATCAGCTGCCCGACCCTGGAGGGCTGAGCTCCGCCGGCTCGACGTCAGGCGATGTTCAGCTGCTTGAGCTTCTTGTGCAGACCTTCGCGCGTGATGCCCAATGCCTTCGCGGCAGCCGTCTTGTTGTTGTCGTGCTCTCGCAGGCACTCCACCAAGAAGTACTTCTCGACCTGCTCCAGCATCTCCTTCAGGGTACCCTTGGTCACGCCGGCGCGATCGACGACACCCTCGACCTTCCGCACCCTCGGGCTGAGCAGCTCCGGGCCGCCCAACTCCTCGTCTCCAGCCTGGATCACGCAGCGCTGGATCTCGTTCTCGAGTTCTCGCACGTTGCCTGGCCAGTCGTAGGCCATCAGCAGCTCGGTAGCGGTCTGGGAGAGGCTGTTCAGCTTGCGACCGAACTCCCGCGAGTAGCGCTCCAGGAAGAAGTTCGCGAGCAGGGGGATATCTTCCCGACGCTCGGAGAGCGGTGGCACCCGGATCGGGAAGACCTTGAGCCGGTAGTACAAGTCCTCGCGGAAACGACCCTCCGAGACCTCGGTCTCGAGCGTGCGGTTGGTCGCGGCCACGATGCGCACGTCGACGATACGCGTGTGATTGGCGCCGATCGGGCGGACCTCGCCCTCCTGCAGCACACGCAGCAGCTTCGCCTGGAGCGAGAGCGGCATCTCCGTCACTTCGTCGAGGAAGAGGGTCCCGCCATCGGCTATCTCGAACAGGCCCTTCTTCTCCTCGGTTGCTCCGGTGAACGCGCCGCGCTTGTGTCCGAAGAGCTCGCTCTCCAGCAGGCTCTCGGGGAGCGCCGCGCAGTTCTGGGCGACGAACAGCTTGTCGCGGCGTCGCGAGCGGGCGTGCAGAGAAGACGCGATCAGCTCCTTGCCGGTGCCCGTCTTGCCTTCGATCAGCACGGTGACGCGCGTGTCGACGACCTTGTCCAGCTGCTCGAACAGCGACTTCATGGCCTTGCTCTGGCCGACGATGTTCACCTCCTGCCCGCGGAGCTTTTCCTCGCGGCGGCGCAGGTACGAGTTCTCCTTCTTGAGTTGTTCCTCGGCGTCCCTGAGGCGCCGGATCAGCCGGGCGTTGGCGACAGCGAGGGAGGCGTTCGCCGCGAGCACCCCCAGCGCGTCGACGTCGGTCTCGTCGAACATCGCCGGGCGGTCGCGGTTGTCGACCTGGAGGACACCGATGATCTCCTCGCCGAGCCACAGCGGCACTCCGATCGTGCTGCGGATCCCCGCGCCGAGCAGCGACTCCGAGCTGAAGGTCTCACTCGGGGCGTCGGCGGCCAGGATGGCGCAGCGATCCCGTACGACCTTGCGATAGACGCTGCGGGTGATGGGCACGCGCCCCTCGGTCGGGGTCTGTCCGCCGTTGTCCGTGCGGATACGACTGAGCACTGGGACGAATGCGCCTTCACCTTGCCCGTCGTCCTCGCTGTCTTTCAGCACGACCGTCACGTGCGTCGCACGCTGCACGAGCTCGAGCGCTGAGTCGGCGATCGCCGTCAACACGCTGTCGAGGCCATCAGCGCCACCGATGGCGTCATTCGTCGCACGCAATGTCTTGAGCGCCGCGGCGTTGTTCGCCGTGGAGCTCCCGAGCTCGGCCAGGGACCGCTTTGCCATCACGTGAGCCACGTCCGCCTCGTCCCCGATGCCGATCTGGATCAGCACTGCGTCGCCGCCACCTCCGGCGCCCAGCGCCAGCTGATCGCCGTTCGTCAGCTCGGCTTTGCAGCCCACCCGCTCGTCGACCGCGAAGCGCTGCTCGCCGCGCACCACCTCGGTGCCATTCGTGCTGTGCAGGTCCTCGACGAAGACCCGGTCGCCGACGACGCTGATGCGTGCGTGTTCACCGGAGACGTGCGTCTCCGCGAGGCACAAGTCGTTGCTCGGCGCGCGGCCGATGCGGATCACGTCGCCAGCCGGTTCCAGCTGCTTTCCCGCCTCGTTCCCGTTCAGTACGTGGATTCGCAATGTCGCCATACAGGGTCTCGCAGCGTTCCTCTCACCCCCAAACCCGGCGCGATTGGGAGACCGTGAACCGCCGTCCACAGTAGCACTCGCCGCCCATCCAGGGGCAAGCGGCGGAGTGACAAACGACGACGGGCCGCGCCCCTTCGGCTGCACCTGCAGCCCGCTGGAGCACGGCCCGCGAAGGCCAGAGGTACCTCGCTCAGCCGCCGGCGCGAGCGCGGATACGGTAGGCCACACTCTGGAGCGGCGCGTCCGCTTGAGCCTTCTGCTTGTCCGGGCTCTGGGCGTTCTTGTCGATGATCTTCTGCAGCTTGTCAGCGATCTCCGTCGAGCCCTTCGGGGTCAGGCGATCGATGGTGTTCGCAACGACGTAGCGTACGGCCGCGTTCTCGATGGCGTCGAGGCGCTCGACCAAGCCGTCGCGTGCCTTCTCGTCACCCAGGATACCGATCATGTAGGCGGCCTTGATGCCGATGAACTGGTTCTTCTTGTCCTGGTTCTCGCTCTTCTCGACCTTCTCCAGGTAGCAGTCCGTGCGATCACCACACGCCTTCACCAGCTCCTCTGCCTGCTTGAAGGAGTCCTTCTCGATCTTGGTGCCGTACTTCTCGACCGCGGCCTTCACTGACTCGACCTGATCGGCCTTCATCAGCTTCATGGCGGTGACCGTCAGGTTTGCCTGGAAGGTCTTGAGATCCTCCCCGCTGCCCTTCTGCTTCTCGCCGCGCTCGAGCAACCAGGGCACGAGCCCCGCGTCGTAGAAGAGGGACGACGCTTCGGTGAGGGAGAGCAGGGAGTTCGCGCCACCAGGGGGCATACGCGAGTCGAGGCTCTGCTCTTCGAAGACCTCCTTGAACGCTGCCTTGCTGTCGTCGGTCGCGGGGATCTTCGCAAGCTCCTGGGCGATCAGCGCCTTGTTGCCACCCTTCTGCGCCTTCATCACCTCGAGCATCGCGGGGATGGACTCGGTGCGGCCCATGGTGCCGAGCACGATGGCGGCCATCTGCACGTAGGGCTCGTCCTTCGGCGGCTCCTTGGCGCCGGTGAACTTCTGCATCTTGGCGAGAGACGTGGTCTTGAGCTTCTCGTCCTCGCCCTTCAGCAGCTTCACGGCGCGGTCCATTGCCGGTTTGCCCAGCTTGACCAGGGCCATGATGGCGGTGGTCGCGACGCTGCCCTTGGTCGGATCCAGCACCACCTCGAACAGCGGCTCGATGGACTCCTCGTCCTTCAGGTCGCCGAGGATACGCGCTGCCGTTACCTGCCAGAAGGTCTGGTTGTTGATCGTCTTCTGGACCTCGAGGTCGCCCTGCTTGGGCTTCGGGATCTCGTTGCTCAACACCGAGCGCAGCGGGCCCGCCCAGCTCTTCTCGGGCTTCACCAGCATCGCAGCGGTCAAGTCCTTGTAGGTGATGCCTCCGACCTGGCTGGTGTACTTCAGCTTGAGGAACGCCTGGAGCATGGGATCTGCGAGCTCGGCGGCCTTGCCTTCCTTGCGCAGATCTTCGGCGGCGCGCGCCGCCCACTTCATG
>JAGQIY010001128.1 GCA_020430865.1 Myxococcales bacterium | reverse complement strand
CCGACTACCTCCACGACAAGAGCCCGCTGTGGCGGGTGGTCGGCCGCGTCTGCTTTCACTTGGCGGAGAACCGGCGCGACCCGGCGCACCCCTTCGCGTTCATGGCGACCTACGGCCGTGAAGTCACGGCCGGCGCTCGCGTCCGTCACGCTCCGCTGAAGGCGGCGCTGCGCGAATTTGCCGCTGACCGTGACGGGCTGCTCCGGCTCCTCGAGCCGGTGCACCGAGCCGCGCAGGCCAGCGACTTCGTCCGCGAGATCGTCGATTCCCGGGCGATCTTTCAGCCGCAGGCGTGGACCGCCGCGCAGGCCCACAGCTTCCTCCGAGACGCGGAGGCCTGCGAGCAGAGCGGCGTGGTGGTGCGCCTCCCCGACTGGTGGCGAGCGAAGAGCAAGCCGCGTCCCCAAGTCCGGGTCACGCTCGGCGATCGCAAGGCCGAGGGCGTCGGCGTCGACGCGATGCTCGACTTCCGCGTCGAGCTCGTCCTCGGCGGTGAGATCCTGACGGAGTCCGAGCTGCGCGGGCTGCTCGCGGGCGTCGATGGCCTCCAGCTCCTGCGCGGGCGGTGGGTCGAGGTCGACACCTCCCGTATTCGTGCGGTCCTCGAGCACTGGCGGTCGGCGGAGCGGGCGGTCGCGGGCGACGGCGTCTCCTTCTCGACCGCGCTGCGCCTCCTCCATGGCTTGCCTGCGCATGACGACCTCTTTGAGAACCATCTCGAGGACCCCGAGCGCGCCGCGTGGACTCAGGTGAGCGCTGGCCGCTGGCTCGAGAGGCTGCTCGCAGACCTGCGGGCGCCGGGCTCGACCGAGGCCGATCCTGGAGAGGCGCTCAAGGCGACGCTGCGCCCCTACCAACGTGACGGCGTCGCCTGGATGTGGCTGCTCGCGCGCCTCGGACTGGGTGGTTGCCTGGCCGACGACATGGGCCTCGGCAAGACGATCCAGGTGCTCGCGCTCCTGCTCCTGCTCAAGCGCGCGGGCAAGCGAGGTCCCGCCCCGGGTCCGCACCTCGTCGTCGTCCCAGCCTCGCTGCTCGGCAACTGGCGCGCCGAGCAGCTCCGGTTCGCGCCCAGCCTCCGCGTCGCCGTCGCTCACGGCTCGGCGGGCGCGGGTGCGATGGAGCAGCTCGAGGCCCGCCTGTCGAGCCCTCGGCACGGCCTCGACGTCGTGCTGACGACCTATGGAATGGTCGCGCGCGCCGACTGGATCCGCCGGGTGCGGTGGGGGCTGGTCGCGGTCGACGAGGCCCAGGCGATCAAGAACCCGGGCACCCGGCAGACCCGCAGCGTCAAGGCGCTCATGTCTCGGATCCGCCTCGCCCTCACCGGTACGCCCGTCGAGAATCATCCGGGCGACCTCTGGTCGATCTTCGACTTCACCAGCCCGGGCTTGTTGGGCACCCAGGCCGTGTTCCGCGAGCAGGTCCGTCAGCTCGAGCAGCGGGGCGGCGGCTACGGGTCGCTGCGGGCGCTGATCAGCCCGTACATCCTGCGCCGGATGAAGACCGATCGTCGGATCATCGCCGACCTACCCGACAAGATCGAGGTGCCGGTCCACTGCGGGCTCACCAAGCTCCAGATCGCCCTGTACGAGAGGTCGCTGGAGGAGCTCTCGAGCCAGCTCTCCGAGGTCGACGGGATCCAACGGCGCGGCGTGGTCTTGGCGTTCCTCCAGCGCTTCAAGCAGATCTGCAACCACCCGTCGCAGTGGCTCGGCGACGGCACGTACAAGCCGAGCGACAGCGCCAAGTTCGGCCGCCTGCGCGAGCTGTGCGAGCCGATCGTCGACCGCCAGGAGAAGGCCCTGGTGTTCACGCAGTTCCGCGAGCTGACCCGCCCGCTCGCGGACTTCCTGGAGTCCGTCTTCGGACGCGCGGGACTCGTGCTCACCGGGCGCACACCGGTGAAGCGTCGGCCTGCGCTGGTCGAGCAATTCCAGGACGAGCGCGGTCCGCCCTTCTTCGTGATCTCGCTGAAGGCCGGCGGCACCGGCCTCAACCTGACAGCCGCGTCCCACGTGATCCACTTCGATCGCTGGTGGAACCCGGCGATCGAGGATCAGGCGACGGACCGCGCGTTTCGCATCGGTCAGAAGAAGAACGTGATGGTCCACAAGTTCGTCTGCCGCGGCACCGTCGAGGAGAAGATCGACGCGATGATCCGCGAGAAGCAGGCGCTGTCGAGGGAGCTGCTCGGCGGCGACGCGGACCGCAAGCTGACCGAGCTCGAGACCGACGAACTGCTGCGCGTCGTCTCGTTGGATATCACCACCGCGCTCGCGGAGGAGGCGTAGCAGCGGCCGAGGAAGTCCCATGAGCTGGAGGCGTTGGCCGAAGCAGGAGCGGGTGGGCGAGCGCGAGCATCGGGCGGTCGCGAAGCTTCGCAAGCTCGAGAAGAAGGGCGAAGCCCTCCGCCCGATCGTGATCGAGGGGCGCGGCATCGCGCAGACGTTCTGGGGGAGGGCGTGGTGCCAAAACCTCGAGCGCTACAGCGACTTCTCGAACCGCTTGCCGCGAGGGCGCAGCTACGTCCGTCACCGGGCTGTGCTCGACCTCAAGATCGCCGCTGGCGAGGTCACGGCCCTCACCCAAGGATCGCGCCTGTACCGGCAGACGATCGCTGTGAAAGAGCTGCCGCCGTGGCGCTGGCGCGACTTCGTCGGTCAGTGCGTCGGCGAGTTCGGCTCGATGCTCGAGCTCCTCCGCGGGCGCCTCTCGCGTGAGGTCATGCTCCGCGTGACGGATCCGGAGAGCGGGCTGTTCCCGAGTCCAGGTGAGCTGTCGCTGTCGTGCAGCTGCCCCGACTGGGCGCAGATGTGCAAGCACGTCGCGGCGGTCCTCTACGGGGTCGGAGCGCGGCTCGATGAGGAGCCCGAGCTGCTGTTCTTGCTGAGAGGGGTCGACGCAACGGAGCTGGTGTCGAGCGCGACCGTCCACGCGCTGGACGCGGATGATGAGGCCGGAGAGAGCGCGCTAGAGGGGGATCTCGGGGACATCTTCGGGATCGAGCTGGACAGCTTCGACGAGGTGCCCGCTCCCGCGCAGGTAGCGAAGCCCCCACGAAGAAAGGCTACGAAGAGGAAGGCGGCGAGCACGGCGACGAAGAAGACAGCGACGAAGAAGACGCCGACGAAGAAGGCGAAGAAGGCGGCGACGAAGAAGACAGCGACGAAGAAGACGCCGACGAAGAAGGCGACGAAGAAGACGCCGACGAAGAAGACGCCGACGAGAAGGACGGCGACGACTCCGCAGCACGCCAGGAAGAGGTCGGCCCCACGCGGCGAGCAGACGGTGCTGCGGGGTGAACTCCTCGATCGCGGTGTGCCGTCGAGTACGATCCAATCGTGGCTGCGAAACGACGTGCTGACGCGAACCGTGACGCCGGGGGTGTATCGTCTGACCCGTGTCGCACGGGAGCGGCTCGACGGCTACTCCGCGTGAGGCAAGGTGCTACGCCGCAGACGGCGTGG
>JAGQIY010001127.1 GCA_020430865.1 Myxococcales bacterium | reverse complement strand
GCTTCGACCTCCGCCTTGGCAATGGCCAGGGCAGGGAACAGCCGGGTGATCGCCAGCGGGTCGACGTAGCTCAGGTGGTTCGCCACGAGCACGCAGCGCTCGGGGACCGCTTCGCCGTGGGCTTCGATGCGTATGCTCTGGGACTTGGCGACTTCCCGCGCGGTGTAGTGCAGTGCATACGCCCGTTCGCTGAACGCCGCGTTCACAGGCGGAACGATGCGGCTCGTTTCCCGCACGACGCGCAGCAGGTCGACGCTCCGCTGTAGCGTACGTCTTGCACCCCGCGCTCTCGCAACAGGGCCCGGCTCCGCTGCATGCGGATAGGAGACGCCTCGGGGATACGCGGCGACGTGGAACTCCGTCGACCGCGGCACCTGGCGCAGGTTCATGCGCTGGCTCCGGAGTTCTGCACTCGACGTCCAAAGGCGCTTGGCGCCGGCGGTAGCGCGCGCTTGTCCGCGTCGCCGAGCAGGCCCATGCGCTGATAGCGTTGCTTGAAGCGTGCCAGCACGTCTCGGTCGATGCGCGAGACGATGCGCTCGTCGCCCGGACCGTAGAAGTCGTGGCGCCGGTCCACGTTCTCGGCCCCGAGCCAGGCGTGGATCGCTCGCGCGGGCAGGTTGTCCTCCTTGACGGTGAACCAGCAAGCGTCGACCTCGTCCACGATCGCCCGCATGAAGGCCTGGACCAGCTTGTGAACGACACGCGTTCCCTGGAACTCCTTCACCACCGCCAGCGTCGTGCAGTATGCCTCCCGGTCACGCACGAACGACAGCAGGTAGCCAGCGGCGCGTCCGTCGATGCGCGCGATGAAGCAGGTGTGCTGCATGAAGTCGCAGCAGAGGCGCACGTAATAGGGACCGAGCAAGGGTTCTCCGTCATCCCCGAAGATCTCCTCTTCCAAGCGCATGATGTCCTGGAAGTCGTCGCTGTTGAGCGGGCGGATCTCGTAAGTCGTCATAGCGTTCCCTCCTTCGTTCCGGGCTCCCGGCGCGGGCCGAGTATGAATTCCGTGCGGTTTATCTGCGTTCCGTGCGTTACTTGGCCGCAACACTCGTGGGTGGCTGTGGCAGGGACCTTTCGCCTCGGAAAACTCGTGGCGACATCTGCGCAGTTGTCCATGGGTCATCCGCTCGCGGGTGTCCTCTCGGTGACCTGGGTGGCGAGGCGATGGCGCGGGAGCGGTATCCGTGTGGCATCGAGCACTCGGTGCAGGCGCTTCCTCTGTAGCTTCGGACGAATCCGCGAGGATTGGAGCGCGGGCGAGTCCGCGCAGGAGACAGCGCGACGACGGCTCCTGTCCTCGATTGTGTCAAGCGCCACTCGGTGACGAGTGTCACGCCGCCCGCCGCGCGGCACCGCCGAGATCTGGGCTCGGGCCGGATCGCCGTGTTTCCCAGCGGTCACGCCCGCGCCGCGAATCAGCAGCTTTTTCAGCCTCCGCGCGCCCCACGGGGCGAGGCGTCTCGGGACGAGTGCCCCGCCACTTGATTGTCACTTGCACTTCACTACCTTGAGACGTTCATGGCTGCCTCGCTCTCCCGCATAGCGCTCGACGCCGCGCAGCGCTTTCTGCGCTCAGGGCGTCACGTCACGAGCGCGAGGCGTCGCTACCTGGATGTCGGCGGTCTGGACCAGCTCTGGCACCGTCGAATGCAGGACCTCGATGCTCTTGAATTATCGTGCGGAAATAGTGTCGAGGGGAGGGCGCTGCGCGCTTACCAGCTCGGGACTCCAGGCGCCCCGCGGCTCCTGCTGACTGGACTGATGCATGGCGTCGAGCTGATCGGCAGTGTGGCGTTGCTCGCGGCGGTCGAGGCGCTGGTCGATTCTGGGTTGACCCGCGATCTCGAGTTGGTAGTCGCCCCGGTGGTCAACCCGGACGCCCTCGCCTTCAACAGCGAACGCCTCGCGAAGGGGCACCTCGCGTGGCGTCGCTGCAACTCCCGCGGAGTCGACCTCAATCGCAACTTCGGCGTCGTGGGTGAGGCGACTCACTTCCACCCCTTCAGCGGCTCCCGTCAGCGCTGGGCACCTCACTACTCGGGATCAGAGCCGTTCAGCGAGGCGGAGAGCCGCTGGCTCGCGGAGCTGGCGCGCAGTCGTCGCCCCGAGCTTGCCCTGGGCTTCCACAGCTTTGGCCGTCTGCTGCTCTACCCTTGGGGTCATACGGCGGCGGCGCACCCCCGAGACGCAGAGTATCGCCGCCTCGCGACGCGCTTCGTCGACGCTCAGCCGCGTCCCTTCCAGGCCAAGCAAGCCTTTGGCTTCTACCCGACCCACGGTGATCTCGACGACTGGTTAGACCACGAGCTCGGGACCTTCGCCTACACCGTCGAGGTCAGCCAGCTCAGCGCTCGGTTGCTGCGGCCTCGTCTGGGCCTGAATCCGTTCTGGTGGATGAACCCCGTGCAGGTCGATCGGGCGGTGGCGGAGGTGGTCCCTGGGGTGATCGGTATCGCGAGCGCGCTCGTGCACGCGGTCTCGAGCAGCCCGCCCGAACCGAGCCGCTTCCCTGGTGCGTCGCAGCACGCGGGCTATGCCGAAGCCGCAGAGTGACATTGCCGTGGGGTAATCGACGGCGCCGCAGGCCGGAAGCTATGTGGTCCAGACGACGCGAAAGCGCCTGCCTGGCTCCACCTCGCTGACGTCTGCGCTGACGCCCGTGTACTCGGTGAGGGCTCGCAACGTCGCCACCACGCCCAACGCGAAGCCACGGGATCCCGTCGCGCGCTCGGAGACGCCGCTCAGCACCAGCTCCGCTCCCTGTGCGCCAAGCGGGCGCACACTCAGCGTGCCGACATCGCGAAACACCAGACTCCAGGCCAGAGGCAGGCGCTCCAGCAGGCTCAGAGGGCGGAGGTGCAGCAGTCGGCGACCCAGGCCGGTGAGCGGAGCGATCAATGGACGTTGCATGAACTCCAGGGTCATGCGTACACACACGCGGTCGTACTCCGCGCTGCCGAGGGCCTCGAGCAGCGCCTCGTCCAGCTGGAGATGCCAGTCGAGGGGGACCCAGCTCATGGGCAGCGCGCTGCGTGCACCGGTCACGATGTGCATCGGGAGCCTGGCGAGCGCACGGGCACGCTGATGGTCCGGGAGCTTCTCGAGCATCTCCAGGCTGAAACGGGTGTAGCTGGCGCGTACCTGCATGAATCGCTCTAGGGTTCCCCGCTTGGGACTCTAACTCTGGAGTCCTGTTGCGGTGGTGCCCAGAGGTGTGATTCGGGCACCTGCCGCCCACACCATGCGCGCGTGTGACTGGGGGCGTTTCCGCACATTGTGTGGCCTGTTTCCGGCAACGCAACGCTCCGCGGTTTGTGCCGTGTTGCGTCCATGCTAGCGCATTGCGACGTTGGAACACCGAGACAGCGATTTGCCGACACCGTTGGTGCCCGCAAAGGCGGTCCGAGCCGAGTCTGGCCGCCACCGGGCGACCTCCAGCCCGCCGGACTCCAACCGCACCACGCGCCCCGCGCCCCCTGGCGCCTCGCAGCCAAGCCCGACGAGCACTGCCGTGCCTTTGCCCGGTCGCCGCGCGTCGACGGCGACCACACGCGCCGAGAGTGTCGCCAGGGACCTTCAGCCAAGTGAGCCTGTGGCTCTGTCGGCGAGGCAGTTGACCTCACCTCAGTTCCCCAGACCCCCGCGCTTGCCAGTCATGGCCGATCCGGACGAGCTGCAAGAGCTCGAGGACGGCTGGGAAGATTGACTGGCCGAGTCTCGAGCAGCTGGCACGAATGGCGAGCTGATTGAGGCGTCCAAGGGAACACTCGGGTGCGCACACCCAACGGACTGGCGGTCCGAGCCGTCGGTCTCATACGATCCGAACGTGAGACGGCGACGCCTTCGAGCGCGCCAGCCCGTCTTTCCAGGCGGGAGAGGAGGAACCCGAATGAAGACCCCGAAGATCCACACCCTCGCGGTGGGCATTGGCCTGGGCGCACTGGCGTTCAGCTCGTTCGCTGCTGCCAAGCCCATCCCCGTGAACCACTCCGACAGCTTCCAGTCCCAAGTCCAAGACGATGGGCCTCGCTGCGGCGACGAGGACGACGAGGAAAAGAAGAAGAAGAAGTCCTGAGCCCAGTTGCCCAGGTGGCAGCGAGGAACTCAGGCAACGGGCGGCGTCGAACGGGCGCCGCCCGCACTTTTTGTTGCCCTACGGAACTGTCGCGGGCGCCCCGGTGGGCGCGCTACATCGAGATGCTGCCCTTGCGGAAGTCCGTAGCGGCGATCTGCACGTTGACGCACACCGGCTTGCCGCTGGCTGCCAGGCGCTTGGCCTCGTCGAGCGTCTCATCGATCTTGGCCGGGTCGTCCAGCAAGAGGCCAACGCCCCCGTAGCCCTGGGCCACTCCGTGGTAGTCGGTGCGCCGCAGCACGGTCCCCACGTCGTCTCCCAGCATCTCGCCTTGTTCCCGGGCGATCTGCGCCCACACGGCGTCCGTGCCGATCAGCGCTATCGGCGCCAGACCATGCCGCACGCAGGTGTCGAACTCGGCCAGCGAGTACGCCGACGAGCCGTCACCGTAGATCAGCCACACCTCGCCCTTTGGCCGAACCAAGGAAGCACCGACGGCGAAGCCGCCGCCCACGCCGAGGGTGCCGAAGGCGCCCGGGTCGAGCCAGGAGAGAGGCGAGCGCGGCCGAACGATGTAGCTCGCCGTGGCCACGAAGTCGCCGCCGTCGACCACGAGCACGGCGTCGTCGCTCATCTTCTCCTCGAGCCGCAAGAAGAAGTTCAGCGGGTTCACGTACTTCGCGTTCGGTCCGCTGGCGTCGAACGGCACGCCCTGGTCCTGGATCTGAGCGTCCCGGGCCTCCTCGCGAGCGCGCAGCGCGTCGAACCACTCGTTCCAGCGATCCTTCGGCCCTCCCACGCGCTCGGCCAGCGCCTCGAGGAACTGCCCAGCGTGGGTCTGGATGGCGACCTCTGGTCGGCGGTTCTTCCTGAGCTCCGTCGGGTTCAAGTTGATCGCGACCACCGTGGCCTTGCCACCGATCGCGCGTCCGTAGCTCAGGCGGAAGTCGAAGGGGAAGCCTGCGACCAGCACCAGGTCGGCCTCCTTGAGCGCGTTGCCTCGCTTGTGCCGGAACTGGATGTCGCTGTGGCGGCCCAGCAGTCCCCGGGACATGCCGCCGAGATACGTGGGGATACCCAGCTGCTTGACGGCGCGCGCCAGCTTGTCGGCGTCGCGTACACCGACCATGGTCTGGCTACCGATCACCAGCACCGGGCGCTCGGCTTGCTCCACCAGCTCCGCCACCTGGTTCAGCTGATCGCCGCTGAGCGGCGGTGTCGCGTCGCTGCTGAACGGTAGGTCGAGGCTGACGTGGGGCTGGTGGAACTGGCGGAACAGGTAGCCCTTGATCACCAGCTCCAGGGCCTTGGCGCCCAGGTTCTTTGCACCCTTCAGTCCGGCTTCCTTCATGAAGATCTCGCGCACCATCGACTCGGGGTAGAGCAGGTCCACGGGCACCTCGACGAACACGGGGCCTGGGACTCCGCCCGTCGCGATCTCGAAGGCTTTCTCCACCGTGGGTTTCAGCGCGGAAACCGTCTTGCAGGTGGTGGCCCATTTGGTGATGGGCTTCATCAGGCTCAGCTGATCGATGTCCTGGAGCGATCCGCGTCCCTTGAGCAGCGTCGCGGTGGCGCCACCGAAGATGATCAGTGGCGTCTGGGCCATCTGCGCGTTCTTCACGGCGGTGACGGTGTTGGTGACGCCGGGGCCTGCGGTCACCGCAGCCACTCCAGGGACGCCGGTCATGCGCGCGACCGCGTCTGCCGCGAACACGGCGTTCTTCTCGTCGCGTACGTCGACGACACGGATCCCCTTGGCCTTCGCACCGACCAGGATCGGAGAGATGTGGCCGCCACAAAGCGTGAAGAGGTATTCGACCCCGCGTGAAGCGAGGACTTCACCGATGATCGCGCCGCCGTTCGTCTCAGTCATGCCGTCTCCGTAGCTGTCGTTGGCGGCTGCCTCGCGGCGCGGAGATCCACCCCGCGATCGAGCAGCCCTGCCCGATGCAAGTCGGCGATATTGCTCGCCGCGTCAACCGCCTTGCGCCACGCTTCCAGTGCGCCCGCGACGCCGGCCCCCGCGTCCCCGCGAGATCGCGCAAAAACCTCGATCTGGCGCCTTCAGAACAGGCGTCGACCCGCTGCGGGCAGCCAGCGCTCCACGTAGGCGTCGACCTTCATCTTGCGCTTCGTGTTGTCGCTACTCATGTAGCGGATCTTGCCGTAGATGGGCCGCTCTGGGCCCCATGCTCGGTCGAAGCGTCCGAAGCACCAGAAGATCCCGCTGTACGAGTTCGGGTTGCGTCCATCGACGGCGTACTTGTTGTTGAGCTCGATCAGCGTCTCCAGCGCTTGCTGCGGCGTCTTGCTCCACTCGAGCACCTTCTTGCCCCACAGCATTCGCAGATAGTTGTGGATCCGCCCTTCGGTCCTGAGCTGCCACTGCGCTGCGTTCCACAAGTCGTCATGGGTCGCGCCGGCCTCCAAGGTCGCCAGGTCATAGGTGTGCTCGCGCTCGTCCCTCGCGTGCTCGGCGAGCGTCTGCTGCGCCCAGTCCGGCAGCGAGTGGTACCGGTCATAATCCTTACGGAAAAGACAGTTGTTGTAGCCGACCTCGCGCCACGTGATCACCTCGTCGAGGAAGCTCTCCACGCAAGGCTCGAGCCCCCACCAGCCCTCCTTCTGGCCTCTTGGCGAGCTGGATCTGGGGGTGAGGGGGTCGAAGTCCTTGCCGACCACCGCGCGGAACACCTCGTGGGCAGACAGGTGTCCGAAGTGGAGATAGGGGGACAGCCCGCTCGAGCTGTCGTCGACGGCGTCGCTGCGCTTCTCCGCGTAGTGGGCGAGGCGGTCCCGCAAGAACCCGGAGAGCTGCCTGCGCGCGGCGCGGCTGCCTCCAGCGTAGTCGACCCGAGGCACTTCGTGATCGATGGGCAGGCTCGCCAGCTCAGGGTGCGCGGCGGGCTCCAGCCAAGCCTCGGGAGGCGCGGGCCAGCGGGTAGCGATCTCTTCTGGCAGCCTCGCGGCAGGCAGCTCGAGTCCCTTGAGCGGCTCTCGGCGCGGGACCTGCTCGAGGTGCGGGAGCAACACCTTCTGCAGGTGGCGGCGGAAGTCGTACGCGCGCTCGAAGGCCTTGTCGCTCGCGCGCAGCGGCAAGAGCCCGTTGCTGTCCACCGCCTCCAGACGCACGTCGAGCTTGCTCGCTGCGGCGTTTACCATATCCGGGAGGAAAAAACAGGGGAAGTCATCGGTCACGACGACCGACGCGCGAGCGGCCAGGGCCTGCAGGAGACCGCTGCCTGCGCCGGGTCTCGGCTCCACGTACGGCAGATACGTCGCCCCGGAACCTGCGAAGCTACGCTGGTTGTCTCCCATGCCCTGGATCACGAAGGTGTGGAGGCGGTCGCTGGCCCAGCGGTAGCCGACGCGCAGGGCCTCCAGAACGACCAGTGGTTGCTTCAGCCGTCTCGCGTGATCGATGGCGCGATCCAGGGCGAAGTTGTAGTGGGCGCGCCGGTTGGCGATCATCCAGTACAGGACATAGTCCCGCCCGGCGCGCTCTGGAGCTGGCGCGCCCCCGGCGCTGGTCGGGATGGCGGTGATGCGGAGGTCGGGAACGCTCATGTGCTCGGAGGGCGTAAGACCGACACGGAACCGGCCGCCAGTGGCCAGCGCAGTCAATTGTTGCTAATCCGGCGACCTCACCCGCAGGTTGCGCCGCGCCGGCGCGGCGCAACGACCTCGAGCGCTACGGTAACTGAGCCATGTCCCAACTAGAGAATCGGATCGAGCAAGCCCTGAAGAACGCCGTCGTCGTCGCCCTCGGTGAGGCGCAGCGCGAAGCAGATCCGATGCTGCGTCCGGCTCAGAACCCGCGCTTCGGGGACTACCAGGCGAACCTGGCCATGGGCTTGGCGAAGCAGCTCGGGCAGAAGCCAAGGGACCTCGCCCAAAAAATCGCGGACGCGTTGCCGAACGTCCCTGGCGGCGACTCGTTCCAGAAGGTCGAGGTGGCTGGCCCTGGCTTCATCAACCTCACGCTGACGCTCGACGCGCTGAATGAGACCGGGAAGGCCATGCTGGGCGACCCGCACCTGCTGCTCAGCTGCGTCGAGGAGCCTCGGCGAGTAGTGGTCGACTACTCGAGCCCCAACGTCGCCAAGGAGATGCATGTCGGGCACCTGCGCTCGACGATCATCGGCGACGCGGTCAGCCGCGTGCTGAGCGCCAAGGGTCACGTCGTGATCCGCCAGAACCACCTGGGCGACTGGGGCACGCAGTTCGGCATGCTGATCGAAAACCTGCTCGAGCAGGGCACGGACCTCGGAAGCGTGCGGGAACTCACCGCCATCTATCAGGCAGCGAAGAAGCGCTTCGACGCGGAGCCTGAGTTCCAGGAGCGCGCCAAGCAGCGCGTGGTGAAGCTCCAGGGGGGCGATGAAGAGACGCTGAAGGTCTGGCGCCAGCTGGTGGATCAGACCATCCAGTACCTCGACGGTGAGTACAAACGCATGGGCGTGTTGCTCGAGCCGGAGGACGTCTGCGGTGAGAGCTTCTACAACCCGATGCTGCCGGGTGTGGTCGAGCGCCTCAAAGCCGAGGGGCACCTGGTGGAGAACGAAGGCGCTCAGTGTGTGTTTCCCGAGGGATTCAAGAACAAGCAGGGTGATCCGTTGCCGATGATCGTGCAGAAGCGCGACGGCGGCTACCTGTACGCGACCACCGATCTGGCCGCCGTACTCCACCGCACGCAGACTCTCGGGGCCACGTGGCTGATCTACGTGATCGGACTGCCCCAGTTCCAGCACGTCGACATGCTGAAGAGGGTGGTGACGGACTACGGCTGGATCGGGCCCAACGTGACCATGCAGTACGTGGGTTTCGGCTCGGTGCTGGGGACAGACGGCAAGCTGCTGCGAACTCGTTCTGGCGGTTCGGGCACCGTGAAGCTGTCCGATTTGCTCGACGAGGCCGAAGAGAAGGCCGCGGCGGCGGTCAAAGAAAAGAACCCCGATCTGGATCCCGAGCGCACTCAGCAGATCGCGCGCGCCATCGGCATCGGCGCCCTGAAGTACGCGGACCTCTCCAGCGATCGAGTCAAGGACTACGTCTTCGACTGGGACCGCATGCTGGCCTTCAACGGCAACACCGCGCCCTACCTGGTCAACGCCTACGTGCGTACCCAATCTATTTTCCGCAAGGCTAAAATCGAGCCGTCGTCGCTCGACCTGGCGGCGCTCGCGGTAAAGGAGGACGCCGAGCGTGCGTTGCTGCTGCAGCTGGTGCGCTACGCCGCCGCGGTGGAGTCGGTGGCAGCGAGCCTGGAGCCGCACAGGCTGTGCGGTTACCTGTACGACGTCGCCTCTGCGTTCCACCCGTTCTTCGAGAAGTGTCCGGTGATCAAGGGCGACGTCGCGCCAGAGGTGCGGGCGAGCCGCTTGGCTCTGTGCGAGCTGACGGCGCGTGTGTTGCGTCAGGGCCTGGGATTGCTCGGCATTCAGACCGTGCAACAGATGTGAGGGCACACCTGCTCGCGCTGGAGCGTATGAGGGGGGCGCCGAGCACGGCGCGAGAGTGATCCATGGGACGACGATTGCTGAAGTGCGCCCTCACCGGCGCGGCGTGGTGCTGGGCTCTGGGCGCAGCTGGGCTGTTGATTGGGGTGAGCGGCTGTGGCGGCGCGCCATCTGTCGCCGCTCCAGAGCCGTCCGCCCCGAAGGCGCTGGCTCCGGCCCCGCCAACCTCGGCTCCCGAGGCGGAGCAGCCGCAGTTTCCCGCGTTCCCGCCGGGGCCGACGACGGAGTTCGTGATCGGAGACCTCGTCGAGCGACTCCCGAGCCCCGGTGGTGACGCCTGGTTGGCCTTCGCAGAGCGGCCGCTGCTGCTGTTCGCTCCACCCAAGAGCGCGCGCCAGCAACTCGAGGTCTGGGATCTGGCTGCTGGCAAGCGGCTCAGCATCTTGTCGCGGGGAGACGAATCTCCGGGCTGGGACGCGCGGGGAACTCGCGTGGCCATCGGTTGCGCGCCCACGCGGGTCTACGAGACCACGAGCGGGCGCTTCCTCGGCAGCTTCGAGTCACCGCGCCCGCCGCCACCGAAACCCAAGCCGCGCGCCAAGCGTCGGGTGTCGTCGGGCGCCGCGGGCACCGGCCTTGGGCGTCTGGGTGGTGGCGGTGGCGTCGGGCTCGGCAGCATTGGCAGCATCTCCAGGCGCGCTCAGCCAAGGCAGCGCAGCGTGAAGAGCGATGCGTGCAGCGCGTTCGTGGGCAGCGATCGCCTGCTCACCATCGACCCCCGGGGGACCCATGTCTGGAGCCTCGAGACGGGCAAGCGACTGGCGACGGCGAAGTCGCCGAACGCATCGCGCCGCGCCATCGCGGCGGATCCCCAGGGCAAGCTCGTAGGGATGGTCTCCTCCGAGGGGCTCGTTCTCTACGACGCGCGCAGTCTGCGCAAGCTACGAGAGACGAAGCTCACGGCGGACTCGCTGGCCATCTCACCCGATGCCGAGCAGCTCGCCCTGGGAGGCGAGAACGGCGTGACGCTGCGCGCAGCGGCCGATCTCCAGGTTCAACACGAGGTGGCGCTCCCGGCCTCCCTCGAGGAGAGACCGGTCGCCTACTCCAGCGACGGCTCGCGCGTGCTCACGCTACACGACGAGCAGCTACGGCGAGTGGACTCGATGTCCGGTGACCTGAAACCCGCGCGGAAACGTGCATTCGACGAGCCGGTACGTGCGCTCGGCACGCTCCCCGAGCGCGGGCTCCTGATCACGGCGACGGCAAGACGCATCCAGTTCTGGGACGCCAAGGATGGGGCGCCCAAGGGAAGCTGGTCGCTGGAAGCCGAGGTCGACGATTTCGTCGCGCCCCGCGGCGGAGAGTCGCTGGTCGTGGTGCAGGGCAAACGGCTCTCCCAGCTCTCGACGGCAGACCTGACGCGCCCCGAGCTGGTCAAGAGCGCGGAGCTCGCGAGCGAGATGCAAGCCGAGGCGCACCTCGACGCCAGCGTCGATGGCACTCTGATCGCGGTGCCGGGGGTCGGCGTGTTTCGCCTGCCGGGTTTGGTTCCGGTTGAAACCTCGAGCGCTCTGGTCGAGGGCTTCACCGATGACGCCCTGCTGACGCTGAGCGGTCGTAACGTCGCGATCCGTCGCCTGGATGGGGTGCAGGAGGATTTCCGGGCAGATTTTAGAACGGCCCATGTTCAGCGCGCTCGCTACTCGAAGCTAGGCTGGGTGCTCGCGACGGCGAACGGAGACGTGCGCATGTGGCAACGAGAGAGCGGAGAGCTGCTGCGCTCGTTTTCCGCGCACTACGGCTCCCTGGATCAGTTCGTGGTGTCGCCGAATGGCGAGTTACTGGCCACCGCGGACCGATTCCTGATGCGCTTGTGGGACCTCGAGTCCGGTCTGGCCCGACTCGCGACGCAGCGAGCCAGCGACGTGACGAGCGTCGCGTTCACTCACGATAGCGCGCGTTTGCTCACGGCGCGGACCGACCGCACGGTGTCGGTCGATCTCATCCCGGCGCCGCACGTGGAACCCTCACCCCCGAAGACCCAGCCCACGGGGGCGGAGCAGGCGTGTGAGCAAGAGTACGCGCGGCTCGAGGCGCTGAAGAAGCCACGGGCCGTCGAGGCCCTGACGAGCGCGCCGGGTCTAGCCGGCGGCGTGTTTGCCGGGGACATCGGCAGCTCCCTTTCGGGCTCCCTTGGCGGCTTCTCGGGAACGGGCTCTGGCGGCAAGGGCCACTGGGAGTACGAGGATAGCACTACCCCGCGGAAACTTCACAAGGTCGATTGGCAGAGCCTGGGGCTCGGTCGGAGTTTTCGCTGTGGGCTGACGACGAGCGGTCTCGTGCTGTGTTCCGACGGCTTTGGGAGCCCCCGAGCCCGGGGCTCCCAGCCATGGGGGCCCGACGACCTTGCCGTGGTGGGCGTGGCGAACGCGAAGCAGCTCGCAGTCGGAGAGGAGTTCGCCTGCGCGAGGCTGGCGAACGGAGGAGTCCGCTGCTGGGGCCGGGCGATCGAGCCCGGTACACGGGCGTGGTACGACCGCCCGGAAGCCGTTGGGATAGAGCTGCCTGGCAAAGCCAAGATCCTGGCCGCCGGGGGGACCCACGCCTGCGCAGCCCTGGAAGACGGCAGCGTGTGGTGCTGGGGCGAGGGGGGAGCCGGTCAGCTCGGCAATGGTCGACCCGCGGACGCCGGAAGCCCGGTGCGCGTCTGCGGCATCCGGGACGTCGAGGGCTTGGCGCTCACGGATCGCGCCAGCTGCGCCATCGTCGGCAACGGTGAGGTCTCGTGCTGGGGCAGTGGGCTCGGCGGGGAACCGAGCAGCGCTCCCGTGGAACTCGAGGGCTTGACCGGGGCCAAGCAAATTGCCGCAGGGAAAAATCACGTGTGTGCACTGGCCCGTGGTCGTGTGCGATGCTGGGGGAAGGGGAGCGATGGACAGCTCGGCAACGGCAAGAACGCAGACAGCCCGCGGCCCCAGGCTGTCGACCTCAGGCGCCTGAGCAAGCACAAGCGGGTGACCGCGGTGCACGCTGGGGACGATCGGAGCTGCGCTCGCTTTGCCGATGGGCGCCTGGCCTGCTGGGGGGAGGGAAAGGCTGGGCAGCTGGGCAACGGTGGGCTCGAAGCGAGCTCGCGGCCCGTGCTGGTCAAGCGCCTGAGTGATGTAACCGACGTCGCCACCCAGGGCGATCGCAGCTGCGCGGTGGCCGGCGGCGCGCTGTCCTGCTGGGGGCGCCTGGGGCGGAGCTGGGTCTGGGACGAAGAGCCCCAGCCGCTGTTCGGCGATTTGCCCGGAGGGGGTGGGACGCGGTCCAAGCCGGAGCCGCCCAAGGTCAGCGAGGTCGAGGGAGGGCTCCTGTTGCCGCCGGAGCCCCCGACGCGAGCGCCGCGGTTCGACGGCGCGCAGGGGTTCTTGTCCACCTTCGCTGGGAGCTGCTCCGTGATGTCGAACGGCGTGGCTGGCGCGG
>JAGQIY010001126.1 GCA_020430865.1 Myxococcales bacterium | reverse complement strand
TCGAGGGCTGGTCTCCCTGGTCGGGGCTCGTGCAGTACGCCGAGGGCTTCGGGCGCGTCGCGACTCACCACACCATCGATCAGGCCGCCGTGGACACCGCGGCGCGCAACCTCACGGGAGAGCGTGTCACGTTCTGGGCGCCGCCGGGCGTGGTGCTCGACACGCCACAGCGCGGCTCGATGCACAGCCTCCCGCTCGATGTGCCAGTCGTCGTGGGCGTCGACCTCGACCTCGTCGAGTGGGCCGAGGCGTGCCCGCCGACGTGGGTCGAGCTCGCCCAGATCAGCGAGCGACGCGAGGCGATGCTCTTCACCGGCGGGGTGCTCAAGCTGCTCGACCCCATGGGCGTCTTCGTCGTCAAGCTGGGCGGTGGCCCGTGGCGCAGCGACTTCCCGGCGGCGGGGCAGTGGGTGCTGGGTTTCTGGCGAGGACGACACGTCCTCTGCATGTGGACCAGGTCGCCCGACGGGTCTCGTGGGTGGTGGCTCAACGGCAACATGGACGACCAGCTCACTGCCAGTGACGGCCCCGACTACTGGATGCCACTCCCCAACGCGCCGGATCGCCGCCTCCCGAGGTTCCGACCCGCCAACCCATGAGCGCCAACGAGACCGAGCGGATCCTCTGCCTGCTTGAGCGGCGCTTTCCCGCTCCCGAGTGGGCAGCCTTCCGCGAACTACCCGATGGCACCGGTGCCGCCATGCGTCGGCGCTTCGACTTCTACGCGCTCAACACCTGGCCGTCGAAGCGCTTCCGCAGCGTGGTGGTCGAGGTGAAGGTGAGCCGGGCGGACTTCAGGCGCGAACTCGCCCACCGGGAGAAACGCGAGCCGGCTGAGCAGCGCGCCAATGAGTGCTACTTCGCCTTCCTGTCGGGGCTGCTCGATGGCTATGTGGCCGAGGCGCTGATCCCCGATGCGCAGGCGGGGCGCATCGAGACCTGGGACGGCCTCGGCGAGAAGGCGCAGGCGCTGTTGTGGGGCACCGACAGCGTCGAGACCTTCACCGGGCTCATCCTGCGGGCGCTGGAGGTGGGGCGGCAATGATCGACAAGCGCCGGGCGATGCTGACAATCGAATCCGAGCGGGACGCCCTCGTAGTGGAGGAGTCGAGCAAGCACCCCTGTTGGGGAGGGTGCGGGAAGTCCTGGGATGAGGCTGGTGGTGGCTGGATGACGTTCGAGAGCGACGGTGAGGGCGGGACAACGACCACCCCAGGGTGGCGGTGCGACTCGTGCGACACGGAGGCTGAGAAGCACAAGTCCTGGCCGCAGAGGATCGACATCCCCAACTCAATCGGCGACTGATGGCCAGAGGAGGAGTCATGAGCGCCGCGACGGAAGCTGGGTTCGAGGTGGCCATGCATGCCCTGGCGCGTGACGGCCGGGCCGGGGATCGTGGCCCTGAATGATGCGCTCCATCCCAATCGCGCCCACCCTCGCCCCGTACAGGCCACAGACCACCACCTGCCCATCCCGGATGGCTTGGAGGCAGCCAGGGTGGCGACAGCGCCGGTGCCGCCGCAACCGCCGCCGCGGTGGCCGCTGACCTACCCCCTGCCTGTGCCATTCCGCTACCGTGAGCGGCGATGAGCATCGCCTCCCCCCAGATTCAGACAGGTGCCCTCCGGTGGGCCATGGCCGAGGCATCCCTGGCGTTCTTCTGCCAGGAGTTCCTCGACATGGAGAT
>JAGQIY010001125.1 GCA_020430865.1 Myxococcales bacterium | reverse complement strand
GCTGGTCGCCGAGCTGAACAAGCTCCTCGCCGGCGTCTCCGAGAAGTGGCGGTTGGAGTAGGTTGGGAGCCGGCGCACGGGACCATGACCTCGGGTAGGCGGCGCATGAGCAGGGTGTATCGTGGTGAGACGCAGAGAGACCATCGACCACGTGGGGGCTCACGCCCCGGCACCCGTCGATGATGTGCAGGATCTCGTGGTGACACCCCAGGCCCCTGGCAGCGGAGTCGCGTTGGGCGGGTGCCACACGGTCGAAGATCTGGTCGCTGAAGCGGTCACCACGCTGGAGCGCGAGCTCACCGTCCAAGTCACCACAGTCTCGAGCCACGTGGTGACCACTGTGGGCGGCTTGGAAGCCGCCTCTGCCGTCGATGCCTTCGCCACGTACGCTCTTGTGGCCGGAATTGGACAGGCCGTTCGTGTGAACCTCGCAATCGCCGCCGAGATGCTCGGCGGCGGCCCGCAGTTCGCCGATGCTCTTCGGCGCGACGTGGAGCAGATCATCGGCCCGAGCAACGCCATCACGAACGACTTCCGCGAAGACCAGCGAGACCCGTGGTTCACGGAGTGCCTGGGACACATGCTGCTGAACCTATCTCGCAGCGTCGGTGGTCTTGGTCCACCTGGGCCCGTCCAGGCTCTGACCCTGGTCCACACCGACGTGCGCGACCACGGCATGGACCTCGTAGGCCTCCACCTCGAGCAGGCGTTGCTTGCACTGAACGTCGCCGAGGCAAAGGCATCCGAGAGCCACGCAAGCAATCACAGCGGCGCGACGGCGAGGTTGTTCGCCGAGGTGGATGCCGGGACGCGAGACAAGGAGATCCGCGGCAAGGTCCAGGTACTTCGGGAAGCTCTGCCTGCCGAACGACAAGCGCTGGTCAGCCCGGCCTTCTGGCACGGTCAGCGGGCCTACGTGGCGGTGATCAGCTACGGGCAGGCCTCGACGTTCGCACCCACCCAACGGCGCCCCACGTACGCAGCTTTGGCCGTCGGGGCTGACCGCGTGCGGCTTCTGGCTGTGCCTCTCTCGGACTACCGGCAGTTCTTCGACACGCTGGCCGATCGAGTGCGAGCGCTCGTCCCGGTTGTCGCCGCTCTCGTTGGGGGAAGCTGATGTTCGGGCGTGGGACCGCCAGCCTCTTCGACGAGATGCCAGCGCTCGATGGCCTCGACGCTGCCACCGCTCGACGAATGCTCTCGACTGCATACCTCGACATCGTCGCCGCGCGAACTGCGGGAGAACGACGGTCCGGCCCCGAGCGAGAGCGAGTCAGCGACTACCTCCGGCGACTAGCCAGCGCGGTCGAGAGCTATGCCGTGTTCGACAGTCTGCATGGGATGGAAACGCGCGACGGCGCAGCGTTCGTTGCCGCAGAAGCCCTCGCCCTAGTTGCGGAAACGACGACGCTGCCGGATCCCGCCGACGTTGACCCAATGGAGGTCGGACACCGGATCGTCCAGCGGACTGCGCTGCTGGTCGAGGCGAGCCTGCTGTACCTCATAGCCGGCTTCGAGCCCAACGGCGCAACGCTTCTCTCGCAGGAGCTTGGAGCACTTCCCGCTGCAGCGCGCCAGAACGCAGACCTTGAGTACATGGACTGGGCGCTGACCGGTCTTGTCGCCCTTTCTCGGCTCGATGTGCGGGCTGGCGGCGTCGCCGCACCCGCCGAACCGAGCGAACTGCTGCAGTTG
>JAGQIY010001124.1 GCA_020430865.1 Myxococcales bacterium | reverse complement strand
TATGCGTCGGGGTCGTGGTGCTGATTTGCGCCAGCGGTTGTGCATCGGTCTTGGCGGACGCCGAGGCTGGAGCGACGACCGCTCCGGCGCATACCGATGGGCGCACTGGCGCCGCGCTGATGATCGGCGGCGGTCTGAACCTGAGCGACCATGACGAGTCCGCGGAGATCGGCGGTCCTGGCGTCGATCTGCGGGCGCGCTTCACACGGGACGTGCAGGAGGTGGCGTTTGGTCCCCACGTCTACGTGCTGGCGGACACGCTGGTCACGCCGTTCGCGCGGGTCGGGGCCAGCCTGGTGGAGATCGGCAGCGTCGATGACGAGTTCAGCTTCGGCATGTTCGGGCCTCATGCCCAGCTGGGCATGATCCTCGCGGGGTTCGCCGTGTCTGCGGTTGGTTCCTACAGTATCCGCTTCGGCCCCGATGACGACGGCTTCGTCGGCCTGCTCGTCGGCTACGGTTTTGGCGCCACGACGGGCTCGCTCTGAATCCGGCGGTTTGCTGCTGTCTCCCGCGGCGCTGATCCGCTAGGAGCGCAGCATGGTCTCCGAGATCTTCGACGAAGCCCGCTGGCGCGAGGTAGAGGGCTTCGACTTCACCGACATCACCTACCACCGTGCCGTCGATCACGGCACCGTGCGCATCGCGTTCAACCGGCCCGAGGTGCGGAACGCGTTTCGACCTCACACCGTGGATGAACTCTATCGTGCGCTGGATCACGCTCGCATGTGGAGCGACGTCGGCTGCGTGTTGCTCACTGGAAACGGTCCGTCACCGAAGGACGGAGGCTGGGCGTTCTGTTCTGGCGGCGACCAACGCATCCGGGGCAAGGACGGCTACAAGTACGAAGGCGTCGAGGGGGTCGATCCCGCGCGCCTCGGCCGTCTACATATCCTCGAGGTGCAGCGACTGATCCGTTTCATGCCGAAGGTCGTGATCGCCGTCGTCCCGGGGTGGGCCGTGGGGGGAGGGCACAGCCTTCACGTGGTGTGCGATCTGACGCTGGCCTCCCAGGAGCACGCGCTGTTCAAGCAGACGGATCCCGACGTCGCGAGCTTCGACTCGGGCTACGGCTCCGCTCTGCTCGCGCGCCAATGCGGGCAGAAGCGCGCGCGAGAGATCTTCTTCCTCGGACTGAACTACAGCGCCGAAGAGGCGGTCGCCATGGGCATGGCGAACAAGGCAGTGCCCCACGCGGAGCTGGAGCACGTCGCGCTCGAGTGGGCGAGGCTGATCAACGGCAAGAGCCCCACGGCGATGCGAATGCTCAAGTTCGGCTTCAACCTGCCCGACGATGGCCTGGTTGGTCAGCAGCTGTTCGCTGGTGAGGCGACGCGCCTTGCCTACGGCACCGACGAGGCCCAGGAGGGCCGCGACGCGTTCCTCGAGAAGCGACCCCAGGACTACTCGAAGTTCCCCTGGCACTTCTGACCGATCAGCGCTCGACCGTCCCCCCTGGTCGCGGTCACGACCAGGGGCAAGCTGCAAGGGGAACAAACCCTGCACGTCGTGTGGATGGTTTTGCTCACGCTGAGATCCGTCGTGATGGAAGTCGCGCTCGGCTGTTGATGTGGGTGGATCTCGCCCACGGCTCGGCGTACTCCATCGATCGGTCTCCGACGCTGCGGTGCGGAGGTCCTGTAACCCCTCTCGACTCGTGTGCGTAGGCACGAGCAGTTGCGGCTCACGGTGTGAGCTGCGGATCCGGCAATGTCTGAGCGTGACCCCCTGGGCGTGTGCGGTGAGACGCTCGCGCAGAAGTATGAGATCCGCGAGCTGATCGCAGCGGGTGGTTTCTCCCTGGTCTACAAGGGGCACCACAAGCTGTGGAAGTCGCCGATCGCCGTGAAGTTCTTCACCTTCCTGGCGGAGGCTCCCGCCGAGGACCGCGCGGCGCTCCAGCAAGCGTTCGTGAACGAGGGTGCGCTGCTCAGCGATCTGTCTTCTCAGAGCGCGAGCATCGTTCAGCCGCGGGACGTCGGCACCTTCACCACACCAGAGGGAGACTGGATCCCTTACATGGTGATGGAGTGGCTCGAAGGCGAGCCGCTCGACGCGATCCTGGATCGTGAGAATGAGCGTGGGGAGCCGCGCAGGACGCCTGCCGAGGTGTTCCTGATGCTCGAGGGCGTGGCGCGTGCCCTGGAGCTCGCCCACCAGCGGGGCGTCGCGCATCGCGACGTGAAGCCCGAGAACCTGGTGGTGGTGGGCGATCCCCACGAACCCGACGTCGTCAAGCTACTCGACTTCGGCGTGGCGCAGATCATGTACGCTCAGTCGCCGGTGCTTGGGACCACGGGGCGCCAGGTCAGCTCGTTCACCCCGAGCTACGGCGCCCCGGAGCAGTTCGACTCGCGATTCGGCAAGACTGGCCCTTGGACGGACGTCTACCAGTTGGCCCTGGTTGCAGCCGAGCTGATTTCCGGGCGGCAACCGCTCGCTGGGCCCAGTCCCGCCGACTTCGCTGCCTCCAGCACCGATACGCGCCAGCGCCCGACACCCGCGGCGCTCGGCGCGTTCGTGTCGCCAGACGTCGAGGCGGTGTTCGAGCAGGCGCTCGCGCTCTACACCACCGATCGCTACGCCAGCGCTGGGAAGTTCTGGTCCGCCCTCGCGGACGCGCTGGGCATCATCCAGTCCCCCAGCGTGCGTCCACCGCCTATTTCCGACTCCGCCGTTCGCGCGCTGACGTCGCCAGCGCACGGTTCCGGGGGCACCGCACGCTGGGACGCCGATCTGGACTCTCTGCCGAGCGCCTCGGTCCACCCATTGCCGGCGCCGACCAGGCCAGTCACCGCGCCGCTCGCGTCCCCGCCGATGGAATCCGCATGGAAACATGGCCGCGATGGTGGGTCTTCTCCAGTGACCGCGTCCTCGCTGGGCGGCTCGTCACCGCCGCTGAGTCGCTCGCTGCCGACTCACGCCCCACCCAGAGGGGCTCCGCGCTGGGCCTCCACGGCCCTCATCGCGGCGGCCGCCGCGGCACTCGCGGGCGGAGGAGTGTTCCTGCTCACGTCGAGGGGCACGCCGAACTCGATCCAGGTGCGGGCGTCCGAGCGAGCCGTTCAGGAGACCCCAGCCACCCCGCCGCCCAGCCCAGCGTGCCCCCAGGGCATGCTGACGATCCCCGCCGGCCAGTTCTTCATGGGGTCGGACGCGGATGATGCGTTGGAGCTGGAGAAGCCGAGCCATCACGTCCTGCTCGCGGGGTACTGCCTCGATGAGACCGAGGTGACGGTGCGGGCGTATCAGAAGTGCTCGGGCGCTGGAAAGTGCCGACGCGCTTCTCGCGACGTCGAGTGGGAAGGTATGACCCGGCCACAGGCGCGCATCTATTCGACCGCCTGCAACGAGAACAGCGAGGGTCGAGGGGATCACCCGATCAACTGCGTCAGCTGGCAGCAGGCCCACGACTACTGCGAGGTTCAGGGCAAGCGCCTCCCCACCGAGGCCGAGTGGGAGTACGCGGCGCGCTCCTCAGATGGACGCATATATCCGTGGGGAGACGACGAGCCGTCTTCCAGGCTGCTCAACGCCTGCGGCTGGGAGTGCGTGAACTGGGCGACCCGGCAGGGCGAGAAGCTCACGGCGCTCTACGAGGAGAACGATCGCTATCCCACGACAGCGCCGGTGGGAAGCTTTCCTGGGGGAAATTCTAGATTCGGGGCGAAGGACATCGTCGGGAACGTCTGGGAGTGGGTCGCAGACTGGCAAGGCCCGTACTCCAAGGAGGAGAAGCAGAACCCGAGTGGCCCCAGCCAGGGCGAGAAACGGGTGATTCGCGGCGGGGCTTGGAACGGAGGCTACAAGGCTTGGCTGCGCCCAAGCTTCCGCTACGCCATGAAGCCGGAGACGCTGAGCCACGGCATTGGCTTCCGCTGCGCCGCGGACCTGCTCGAGTAGCCGTTCGCGCGGGGCTAGCCGGCGTGCAGCGGCAGCCTCAGCGTCGCGACGGCTCCAGGGTCGCTCGCTGCTCCGCGGTTCTCGAGCGACAGACTCCCGCCGTGAGCTTCGGCGATTTGTCGCGCGAGGGCCAGTCCGACGCCTGAGCCGCCGGGTTTCGTGGTGAAGAACGGAACGAATAGGTTGCCGGGGTTGGCGATGCCTGCCCCTTCGTCTTCGACCTGAATGACGACGGCGCCGTTGGGCTTCGTCCAGCGGATCCGCACCAGCGAACTCCCGCGCTCCTTGCTCGCCTCGGCCGCGTTCTTCACCAGGTTGATCAATAGCTGATCGAGCTGGTCCCCATCCGCCCGCACGTTGCACGCGGGACCTCGAATCACCTCGACGTCCACCCGCCGTTCGAGCTTCGCCACGCGGTAGATCCAGTCCGCGACCGACACCTCGCCCAGCCGGGGCTCGGGCAGGCGCGCTAGCTGCGCATAGGCCTGCATGAAACGTGAGAGAGAGGCCGCGCGACGGCCAATCACGTCCAGGCCCTCCAGCGTGTCCTGCTCCCATTCCGTGTCCTCGTCGCGCTTGGGCAGTCCTTCCGAGATGCTGCGCGAGATGGACTGGATGGGGGTGAGGGAGTTGTTGATCTCGTGGCCGATCACCCGCACCAGCCTGCGCCAGGCGTCGCGCTCCCGCTGGCGCAGGGCATGGCTCACGTCGGACAACACGACCAGCGTGTGAACCTCCCCTGACAAGCGAAACGCACCGCGGCGCAGCTCCCACGGACCCCCACGGAACGCTTCGTCGCCTTCCAGGGTGCGCGGCGCGGGACCCTCGAGCAGGTCGGCGAGGTCCAGATCGCTCGCGTCCTTGTCGAGAAGGCTGGCTACGGGCAGGCCCAGGAGTCTGGCAGCAGCCTCGTTCGCCAGGCGGATCCGGCGCTGATCGTCGCAGGCCAGCACCACCACGTCGACCTCCGCGACGACCTTGCGGAGCAGAGCCCAGGCCTCCATTTCCCCGAGGCGATGGCTGCGTAGAGTATCGCCCAGGTGGTTCAGCTCGACAAAGACGTCGTTCAGCGCGGGATCGCCAGCCGTCTTGCGCGCCCGGATGCTGTAGTCACCTTCGCGGTATGCGGACAGCACGGAACTGACCGTGCGCAAGCGTCGGGCGCTGCTGCTCTGCAGCCAGAAGATCCCCAGGACGCTCAGCGCCATGGCGACACCCAGCTCGACCCAGCTCGGAGCGCTAGCTCTGAGCTGGCAGATCGCGCCGAGCAGCAGCGGGGGTAGTGCGATGCTCGTTGCTCGAAGCGCGGCGACGATGCCTTGCCTCACGGCCGCCTCCGATCCTCGCTTGGATCGCCCCCTCCGCTCATTCCGATGCCTTCAGTCCAAGCGCCTGCAGGCGGCGGTAGAAGGCGCTGCGGGAGAGCCCGAGCTGACTCGCGGCCTCGTTGGCGTTGTTCGTGCGCCCGATGGCCGCCCGGATCAGGTACGCCTCCGCTTCTGCGAGGGTCATGCGCTCGATAGGGCGCGACGCTTCGCCCGAGCGCCGCAGCGTCAGGTCTGGCACCTGGATCTCCTCGCCCCCAGCAAGCACGACGGCGCGCTCCACGACGTGCTCGAGCTCACGCACGTTGCCGGGCCAGGCGTGCGCCAGCAGCGCCGCCAGCGCGTCGCTGCTGAAGCCTTGTACCGGCTTGCCGTAGCGCTTGGCCTTGTCCGTGAGGAAATGAGCTGCCAGGAGGGGGATGTCTTCCGGACGCTCCCGCAGTGGTGGGAGCTGGACCTCGACCGTGTTCAGGCGGTACAGCAAATCCTCGCGGAACCTGCCCTGGCTCACCTCGGCGGTGACGTCGACGTTGGTCGCCGACAGCACGCGTACGTCGCAGCGACGCATCTTCGACGACCCGACGGGCTGAAACTCGCCGCTCTGCAGGACCCGCAAGAGCTTCGCCTGTTGTTCCGCGGGCATGGTGCCAATCTCGTCGAGGAACAGCGTGCCCTCGTCGGCCAACTCGAAGCAACCGAGGCGATCCGCCTTGGCGTCCGTGAAGGCCCCCTTCACGTGGCCGAACAGCTCGCTCTCGAACACGCCTGCCGCCAGGGCCCCGGCGTTCACGGGAACGAACGCGCGGGCAGCTCGTGAGGACGCGGCGTGCAGCCAGCGCGCGACGACGTCTTTCCCCGTCCCGTGTTCCCCCGTGATCAGCACGTTGACGTCGGCGCCAGCAACCCGGGCGAGCAGGCGCTCTACTTCCTGCATCCGCGAGGATTCGGCGATCAGCTGCGGCAGGTCGCGTCGGCGCTCGCGTTCTCCCTGAGCTTGCAGGCGGCTCGCGCTACGCGCTGCCTGTCGGAGCTCGACGTGGAGCTTGACCGCGGCCAGGAGCCGCGCGTTCTGCCACGGCTTCTCGATGTAGTCTCGAGCTCCGCGCTTCATCGCTTCGACCGCGCTCGCCACGCTGCTCCAGGCGGTCATCACCAAGACGGGTACCTCGGGTGCGAGCTCTCCCAGCTTGCTCACGAGCTCGAGGCCTTCGCCTCCGGAGGTCGTGTCGCGAGCGTAGTTCATGTCGATCAGACACAGGTCGATGTCCTGAGTCTCGAGTTGCTGAAGGACCTCCTCGGGTTTTGCCGTGGGGATGCAGTCGTAGCCGTTCTGCTTGAGCAGCAAGCGCAGCGCCGCGACGATGTCGCTCTGGTCATCGGCGACCAGCACCTTGGGTCTGCGCTTGCCGTGCTCGTCCATCTCGCCTCCTACTCATAGCGTAGAGCGTTCGCCGGGGGCATACGCATGGCTCTCCAGGCCGGAAGCAGGCACGCCAGGGTGCCGATCAGCATCAACACCAGGGGAATCACGCCGAAGATCGCGGCGTCGAAGCGCTCTACTCCGGGCATCGAGTCTGCCAGACCGCGGCCAATCCAGAGCGCGCCGAGCGAACCAAGGGCCGTGCCAAGCCCCAGCAGTCGGAGCCCGCCCGCGACCACCAGGCGCAGCACGGCGCCTGGTGGCGAGCCGAGGGCCATGCGCAGGCCGAGCTCGCGCGTGCGCTGTTCCGTGGAGTAGGAGACCAGACCGAAGATGCCCATACCGGCCAAGATCAGCGCGGCGATGGCGAAGGCGCTGAGCATACGCACCGCGTAGCGCTGACTCGCCGTCCGACCCGCGATCCGCTCGTCGTAGGTCTGCAGCGAGGCCACCGCGAGCCCTGGGTCCACGGCCAGGACGGCCTCGGGGATGGCCTTCGCGGTCGCCGCGAGATCCCGCGAACGCACGCCGAAGGAGACGTAAGGCTCGGGACGCTGAGAGTAGGGCACGAAGGCCTCGGCTTTGGGCTCGTCGTAGGGTCCGTTCCGGCGCACGTCTGCGGAGACGCCGACGATCTCGCGCCACACCTCGCCTTCTTCCTGGTTCGAGCCCCAGTCGATGCGCTTGCCGATCGGATCCTGTCCGGGGAAGAACTTCTCCGCTGCGGTCTGGCTGATCACCATGACTTTCCGCGAGGATGCATTGTCGGCCTCGGTGAAGTCCCTGCCCTTCACGATCGGGGTGCCGATGGCGGCGAAGTAACCCGGGCTGACCATGTTTCGCTCCAGGGTCGGGCGCTCGCCAGGGGCCCAGTCCGGCTTCCCTTCGATCAGGAACGAACCGTTGTTGTTCGAACCCATCATCGGCATGCAGGTGTTGATGATGACGTCGCTCACGCCAGGGATCGCCGCGAGTCGCTCGCGGAACCGACGGACGAACGCGGCCTGAGCATCCCGGGATTCGTACGCCTTGCCGGCCAAGGTGAGTCGTCCGACCTCGACGTTGCTGGAGTCGATTCCCAGGGGCGTCTCGGCGATCTGGGAGAAGCCTCGGAAGGCCAGCGCGCTGCCGATGAGCAACGCGCAGGCCAGGGTCACCTGTGCGACCACGAGTGCGGAGCGCACCAACTTCTGCCCGCCGCTCACCCCCGAACGAGCCGCGGACGACTTCAGCACGCTCTGCGGTTCGGTCGACGAGATGGAGAGCGCTGGGACCAGGCCGAAGACGACACCACACATGGCACATACCGTCGAGGTCGCCAGGAGCGCGAACCAGTCCACTCCGACGTGCAGCGATGTGGCGGAACCATCGAGCAACCCATCGCGAAACAGCTCCACGAGCCAGAACGAGAGCAGGCTGCCTCCGGCTGACCCGAGCATGAACACCACGATCGTCTCCGTGACCACCTGGCGCACGATGCGGGAACGTGGCGCGCCCAGGGCGCTGCGCAGAGCCACTTCCGCGCGGCGACCCTGGGCGCGGGTGAGGAGCAGGCTCGCGACGTTCGCGCAAACGATCAAGAACACCAGCGACACCGCAGCAAACAACGTCCACACCGAGGAACGCGCGCCGCCGACGAGGGCCTCGTGCAGCGTGAAGATGTTGGTGGTGACCTTGGTGTTGCTGTCTGGGAACTTCGATTCGAGGCGGGTCATGATGGTGGCTGCCTCGGCCTGCGCTGCGTGCCTGGTGACGCCGGCCTTTCGTCGCCCCATGACGTGGAGGAAGTGATCGCCACGGCCCCAGTCATCCAGATCCAGGAGGGCGACGTGGAGCGGCAGCCAGATCTGACAGTTGTTGGAGTAGGGCCCCGAGAAGCGGAAGCCCTCGTGCGCGACGCCGATGACCGTGTACTGACTGCCGTTCAGGCTGATCGCCCGCCCGATGATCCCTGGATCGGAGTTGAAGCGTCGCTTCCAGAGATCAGAGCCGATCACCGCCACCGGCGGGGCGCCCGCCTTGTCGTCCTCGGCCGTGAAGTAGCGACCGTGCAACGGCGCTTGCCGCCACAGATCGAAGAAGTCGCCGCTCACGTTCGCGCTGGGTACGAACTCTGGCTCGGCCCCCGGGGCGCTGAAGCTGTAGCCGGCGTAGTCCACGGCAGCGACCTTGTCGTAGCTCTGGCTCTGATCCCGGAGGTCTTCGAAGTCTGGATAGGAGAATCCGGTCTTTGGGAAGTGGGGCTGCTGCAGCCAGATCATGTCGAGCTGCTCCGAGTCCTGGTAGGGCAGGGGCTTCATGAACAGGCTCTCGCCGATGCTGAACATGGCCGTCGTGGCGCCGATCCCAGCGATCAACACGGCGAGCAACGTCGCGAAGAATGCAGGGCTCTGACGTAATTGCCGCAGGGCAAAACGAATGTCGAAGCACAGCTCGCTCATGACTCCCTCAAGCGGCCCGGGTGATGTCCTCGACGACGCGACCGTCGAAGAGGTGAACGGCGCGGGTCGCGCGGCGTGCGTACTCACGGCTGTGGGTCACCATGCAGATGGTCGCTCCGGCGGCGTGGAGTTCATCCAGCAGGTCCATCACGGCGTCTCCGTTCTTGGAGTCGAGGGAGCCGGTGGGCTCGTCCGCCAGCAGCACGCTGGGATCGCCTGCCACCGCGCGCGCCACGGCGACGCGTTGCTGCTGACCACCGGACAGTTGACTCGGCATGTGCTGCTTGCGGTGGGACATCTGCACCTTCTCCAGCGCATCGCTCACCCGGCGCTTGCGTTCGGCAGCATCCAGCCCGCGATAGCGCAGCGGAAGCTCGACGTTCTCCCAGACGCTCAGATCGCCGATCAGGTTGAAGGTCTGGAAGATGAAGCCGATCTCCCGGTTGCGGACTCGCGCGCGCTCCTTCGCCGCCAGCCCTTGCACGTTTCGCCCGTTGAGCAAATATTGCCCCGAGGAAGCGACATCCAGGAGGCCGAGGATCGACAGCAGCGTGGTCTTGCCCGACCCAGAGGGTCCTTCGATCGCGACATAGTCCCCGGCCGTGACCTCGAGGTGCACGTCGCTGAGCGCGTGTGTCTCGAGCTCCGTGGTCAGGAAGACCTTGCGGATGCCGTCCAGGCGGATCAGCGGTGAGTCTTCGTCGGTTTGCGTTCGACTGGTGGAAACCGAGTCAGCGGGCGAGTCTTGCATGTTCACTCCAAGGGTTCTCGGCGCTGGGGCGCCGGTTGTCAGGTCTCTGGTCTTCTGGGCAGGTGGGCTTGCGGTGACCTGCCGCCGATGGTCAGTCGAGGACCACGCGTTCAGCGGACTCCCAGCTCGAGGTGTCCGAGACGATCACCTCATCGCCTTCCTGGAGCCCAGCCTGGATCTCGATTTGCTTGTTCGAGGCCCGGCCTAGCCGTGCGGTAACGCGGTCGGCGGTGTCGCCGCCAGCCCGAAGCCGATACAGCGGCGCCGCGCTGGACTCCTGGACGCCGCTCGGGCGAGAGACGAACAGGACGTCGTGGAGGGTCTCGACCTCGATGTGGGCGGTGACGCTCTGGTCGACCCGCGCCTGCTCGGGGAGCTGCCCGTCCAGCGTGACCTCGACGCGCACGCCGCCGCTGACGACCGCGGGATCGACGCGCTCGACGTGCCCGCCAAACTCACCAGCTGGGGACTCGAAGCGCACCTTCATGCCGCGATGCACGACTCCAGCGTCCTGCTGCGAGACGCGCACCTCGGCCTTGAGTCGGTCGGGCTTCGCCACCTTCGCCAGCGTGGTCCCGATGGCGACCCACTGCCCGCTCTCCAGGGGGATCTCCTGGACGACGCCGGCGATGCCCGCCTTCACCTCCAGCGCCGCCAGCTGCTCGCGACGAAACGCGGCGATCTGCTGGAGGCGCTGGCCCTCGCTGCGCTGCGCCGCGAGCTGGCGTCGACGTCCGTGCTGGAGCGCCTTCTCGAGGGCACGCTCGCTCTCCACCTGGGCGCGGAGCCCTGCGGCGCTGTCTCTCGCCGTTCCCGCGGCCTGTGCGCTGACCAGGCCGTTCGGCTCCAGGCGATTCACCACCAGCTCGTCTCTCGCAGCTTGCTTGAGATCTCGCTGCAGGGCGAGGAGCTGCGTCTGGTGGCTCCGTCGCTCGATATCCGTGCGGACATCTAGCTGGATGAGCTGCGAGTTCGCGGTCGCCGCGGCGCGTTCGGCTTCGAGCGCCGCCAGCTCGAGCTCGGAGTTCTCGAGCACCAGGACGACGCTGTCCCGGCTGACCGTCTCCCCTGGCCGCACGGAAATGGTCTTCACCCGGGCGGCGCACTCGGCCGATAGCCAGCGCACCTCTTCGGGCACCAGCGTTCCCTGGGCGAGCACCTGGCGTACGAGATCCCCGCGCTGCACCGTTTCCGTCCAGACAGCCGTGCGATCCACGTGACGGGCAGCGCTCTGCCGCGGCTTCGCCAAGCCGACGGCGCTGCCGACCAGCGCGACTGCGGCCGCGGCCCACAGCGCTAGACGGCGCGTGGCGTTCCTCCTGGTCGGCTTGCGGACGACATCCATGGCCACCCCCAGAGCGAGAAGTGTGCCGATCTTGCCCACATCAGCGTCAGGTCATCAAATGCCTAGAATCATTGCAATATTCTTGGTTCGTGGGTTGGGGTGAGGGAGGCGTACCGTCCCGACGCTGGGATCCCACGTCCCGGAACTGGGACGAGGCTGTACGGCAGAAGCCCGTGGAAGTTTCCGCGTGGCTTCTGCCTCACGCTCCAGCTCAGTGGTAGGTGAACACCGCCCCGAGCGTGGGGAAGAGATAGCTGTAGCTGTACTCGGTATCCGAAGGGCTCATCGAGGCGTACTGAATGCGTAGGAACGGCCCTACGCTCCATTCGTCTCCCAGCCAGAAGTCGTAGCCACCGCCGATCGCCAGGTTGAGGCCCACCGGATCATTTCCTCCGCTCCGCCCCTCGGCATCGACGAAGTCGATGCCGCCGTATCCGACCATCAGCTGGACGTGAGCCCCCTGCCCGGGGTCGAAGTAGTACTGGGCGAAGAAGTCGATGGACGTAACGAACATCGTGCCGTCCGCGGTGCCTTCCCCTAGCTCGTTTTCGATCGTCGGGTCGCTGACCTGGTTGTAGAGCCACCCTCCCCCGACCACGAGTCCGTCGACGGGCGTGCCGCCGAGCAAGAGCTCACCGCCAACCAGGGAGAATCCGCTGATGGTCGACTCGGGACCGCCGGCATCCGCCTTGCCAGTGATGCTCAACGGACCCAAGGAGGGCCCGAGGCGCAAGAAGAAGCCATCGTGTACGCGGGCCCCTGACCGCTTCATGGGTGCCGCTCGTGGTGCAGCCTCCTGCGCCATGGCGGTCGCTCCACACACCCAGACCGCCACCGCGGTTCCTGTCGAGATCGCCCATCGCTTACCGTTCCATCCAAGCATTATTTCCTCCAGGTAACGTACATCCGCACACACGGGAGCTCGCACCGAGGTGCGCGCCCGACAGTCAGTCCCCAATCGACTCGCTGACGCGCGCAACGGAGCCGCACGCGCGATCTCAGAACTCGAAGCCTCACGCCTCCGGCCGACGAGTCGGGACGCGCAAGTACTGGGTTGTACGGCGCAATTTCCGAGATTTTCCCGCGTGATAATCGGCAGCCTCCCCCCCCACTCACTCGCCCCTGCTAGGCTCGGGGCCGTGCCGAGGACGATCGCCGCCAGCCTCACCGTGCTGATCTTGGCGAGCTGGGGCCGGGCGGCAGCGAGCCAGGAGTCCGCGTCCTCCGAGCCCACACGCCGTCTCCAGCTCGACGAGCCAAACCTGCTCGTGCCGAGCCTGCACGCTGGGGGACTGTTGCTCGGGATGCGGCTTGGAGAGGCCTACATCTGGCCGGATCCGTTCGCGGACCCCGTGTCGAGCTGGGGCGAGCACTACGAGGCTGCCTTCACCCAGCCGCCAAAGTGGGACAGCGACGCGCCCCCCTTCGAGTGGGATGGCGACCCCTGGTACATCAATGTCGTCGGGCACGGCTTGTTCGGCAGCGAGCTCTACCTGCGGGCGCGACACTGCCGACTCGGTGTCGTGGGAAGCCTGCTGTTCACCGCGGCCGGGAGCACCGTGTGGGAGTACGGCGTCGAGGCCAACGGCGTGCGCCCTAGCGGCTTCGACCTGTGGTTCACACCGCTCTCGGGTCTGGTCGTGGGCGAGGCGCGCTACTGGGCCTGGCGGGCATCCGGTTCCGTGCGGCAAAAAGCTCTGCGGAGCATCCTGCAGGCGCTGTTCGACCCGTTGGGGGAACTGGAGCGCTTCGCCGGGACCCCGTGTTGAGTCACCGCTAGCGGTTCCCGGCGCTAGCTACGCTCGCCCTGGCTGATCAGCACCACGGCGCAGGGCGACTCGTAGGCGACCCGCAGCGCCACTTCGCTGAACGAGCGCGTTCCGCCTCTTCCCCGCTGCAGTCCCAGCACCACCAAGTCACAGTGCCGTGCCTGCTCGATGATGGCGTCGACCGCAGACACGTGGCGCTCCACCAGGACCTCTGGAGGACGCGTCGTCGCATCCTCCGCGAGCCGATGCAGCTTGCGTCGAGCGTCTCTCAGGTCGTCCTCGTCCGCGTCTTCGGGTTGTGTAGTGAACCACACGAAGTCTCGCTCTACACCGCGCTCGAGGCTCCCGAGCAAGCGTGCTCTTAGCTCCGCCTGGGCACCGCGCCCGCCGACGGGCACCAGCACACGCCTCGCGTGCTCCAGGCTCCAGCCGTCGGGCGCTCGCAGGAACGCGACGTCGCAGCTCACCGCCTCCAGCAGCTCCTCCAGGTGAGCCGTGTTCTCGCTGCGCTGGTGACCCAGGCCGAGCAGCAAGCCAGCGCACTGATAGGTACGCGCGACGCGCCGGATCTCCCGCCATGGCGTAGACGCGATGGTGATCAGCGCCTCGGGGCGATGGCCCGCCTTCAGCGATTCCTGCAGCGCGTCGCGCAACACGGCGTGGGCCGGGTTGAGGCCGTCCGATGTGTGGTCGGTCTGCAAGGGACCAGGTTCCGGCGGCTTCATCACGCTCAGCAACGTGACCCGGCCATATCGAGGCGGCGCGAGCGCTCCGGCCATCGCGACCAGCATCGGCGCGCTCTTGGGGTTGGCGAGGGGGACGAGCACCAGCGGGCTACGCCCCCGCAGCTTGGCGAGCGCCGGGTCGTGAGCCTCCGCGAGGGCATCGAAAGTTTCCGCGCGGCCAGAGAACAGGGCCATGTAGAGCAGCACACCAAGGGCGAGCCAGAGCACGGCCACGGCGCCCGCCGCGGGCACCGCGACGCCCTGAAACAGCGCCATCCCAGCGCACGCGAACCCGCCCACGATGGGCAACACCGGAAACCACGGGCTTCGAAATGGCTTCTCTGCGTTCAGGAGCTCGGCGGTGGCCATTGGGGACGAGGGCGGCAGCATGCTCATGCGCTGCTCGGTGCGCTTGCTCGCCAGGATGCTCATCCAGTGCGCCAGCGCGAACACGATCAGAAAGATCAAGCTCGCCGCCGCACCTGCGGAAGCCAAGTCCGGCACGATCAGCACGATCGCGATCAACGTCAGCGCGCTGGTGTAGATCGCCATCACCGGCGTGCGCCGGCTCTCATGCAGGCGACCGATGACCTTGGGCAGGGTGCGGTCGTTGGCCATCGAGAGCGCCACCCGAGAAGCGGCCAAGAGGTTCGCGCCCAGCGCCGACAAGGTCGAGAGCACGGCGGCGATGATCACGAGCCAGTAGCCCGTGACCCCCATGAAATTCCGCGCGGCATTCGCCATGACGGTCTCGGGATTGGCGTTGCTCATCGCCACGATGTCGCTCCCCTCGTCGGCGCCCACGGTCGCCGCCAGGAACAGCAGCGGGAGGTAGATCACCAGCGCGACGCCCAGCGAGATCATCATCGCGCGGGGGATCACCCGTGCCGGGGACTTCACCTCACCCGCGATGGCGGCGATCAGGTCGAAGCCCTGAAGGGCGATCAGCGTGAAGCCGAGCGCCTGCAACAGGCCCGAGAAGCCACTCGCGAAGAACGGCGTCATGCCCTTCTTGATGGTTCCGTGGGGACTCGTGCCCAGCGCCCAGCAGCCCGCCAGGATCAGCACGGTGAACACCGCGACCTTGCCCCAGGTAGCGAAGTCGCCCCCGCCGCCCGACTTGCGAATCAAGGACAGCGTGTAGAGCACCGTGGGAGCGAGCGCCAAGGCGACGCTCGTGGAGCGCCCGCCGAGCCACCCCGGCGGTTCGCCGAAGAGCCCCCAGATGTGCTCCAGGAGCACCACCCCGTAAGAGGCGAAGCCCAGGGCGTACAGCACGCCGGCGACGATGTAGGCGAACCACAGCACCCAGCCGACGGCGAAGGCCGCACGAACGTTGAGCACCTTCTTCGCAAACGTGTACGCGCCTCCCGACTCGGGGAACGCCGTGCTCATCTCGGCGAAGCTCATCGCCGTGATCACCGCGATCACACCATTGAGGGCGAACGCCAGCACCGCCGCGGGCCCGGTGGCGCGGAAGGCGACGCCCGCCAGGACCAGGATGCCGCCTCCGACGATGGCGCCGATCCCCACCGCGGTGGCGCCCAGCGGTCCGATGCTGCGCTCGGGGGACGCCGAGTTACCGACTGGCGACTCGCTCATGCGCCGAGCACGCTAGTCAGCCTGCTCCCCCGGCGCCAGCCCGCTCAGTTCAGGCGTGCCAACCGGAAGTACAAGGTGCGCTGATGTCCGCAGCTGCGACAGCGCACACGCGCGACCCGCAGGCGCTCTCCATCGTGTTCCTCCACCGCGTGCTGGTCCACCTCCACCGCGCCCTCGCAGCGTGGACAGGCTATGCGTCCAGCATGCGCCTCCACGACACTCGGCGCCGTGACCTCGATGGCGCTCTCGGGGGTGCCACCCGGCTCGAGCAGCTCCAGCTTTCGCACCTCGCGATCGAGGCGTTCTGGCGCTGCTCGGCTCTCGACCAGGGCCGCTGCTCGGCGGCCCACCCGGCCAAGCTCCCGCGCCAGCAGCCCGAGGGCGACCAGTAACCCGAGCAGGACCAACCAGATCACGCCCCGGCTTAGCCGCTCCAGCACTGGCTCGCAAACCGCTTGCACGTGCACCCTGGGTTACGCGGTGTGACGTCACATCACGGCTCCCCAGAGGCGCACCTCACCCAAAAATCCCGCGAAACATCGCCATCTTCCCTGGCATGCGGGCTGCACATGGGTCTCTCCGAGGTCGAAGGATGAAGCTTGGCGCTTGGATCGTGGGTTTGGGGTTAGGGCTGATGGCCCTGAGTGGCTGCTCGTCGACCTACGTCGTCCACAGCGCCCAGCGCGATCCCAGCTGCGAAGACCAGTGCATCCTCGATGGAGCGGACGATCTGGCGATGTGCCTGCAGGAATGTGGCGGAGGCGATTTCACTGCCAGTCTGGGTTGTCAGGAAGACGACCACCGAGCGGCTTGTGGCGCGATCCCACTCGAGCCCGAAGAGAGCGCCGGTGGAAGCTTCCTGGCGGCGCTGATCGACACCGCCATCGACATCGCCGACACCGCCAGCGACATCCATGACGCGACCTCGAGTCACCACGAGACGGACGAAGAACAACCTCTGGCCGAGCCCGCTGGTCCCGCACCCGAGGAGCGGGACGACCCGCCAAAGCACGAGCGCAAGCGCGACAGCGACCGGGAGCCCGCGCGCCCGAGCAAGTCTCGCGAGCCTGCCAAACCAAGTAAGGGTTGAGCGCCCGGTCAGGCCGGGAGGGCGCGCCGATCGAGCGCTCGAGACGTTGCTGCGATAACCGTCCTCTCTCCGATCGTATCCGCTAGGATACGCCAGGACGAAACGTCACTTCGACTTGTCTTGCTTCCAGGGGAAGGCCGTGGTGCTGCAGGGACCGGTGTACTTCGGGATCGCGCCATCCATGCCATCTGCGTTCGCCTCTTGGACGAACGTCTCGAACGCCAGGTCGCTCTCCGCGAAGCCCAGCACCTCGCACATCTCCTGATCGCCAAACCCCCAGTGCACCGTCTCGTCGCGCGGGTTGTCGAACTCGCAGCCGAAGCGTAGCCCCGTGGAGCCCGTCACGTCGACCGGCGGACGATACTGCCGTCCCCGGGCCTCGCCGTTGAAGCCCTGGATGTCGATGATGCTCTCTCCTTCGCGATCTCCCCCCATCAGCTCCAGAAAGAAGCGGCTACCGAGAGCGTGGGTGTGGGGCAGGGCGTAGTAGATCTTCATGTTGAAGGGCGTTCCACCTACGTTCTGGAAGCTCTCGCTGAAATCGCACTCGCCGGTGAAACGACTGGTGGAGCGCGGCGGGATGTCCAGCTCCTCGTAGGAGAGGTGGAAAGGCGTCAGCACCGTCTTCACCTCTTCCTTGGGGATCTCATAGAAGCCGATGTTCATGTTGCCCGTCACTGACTCGGCGTTGACGTTCAAGATGTGCACATCGGAGAGGATACGGGCGTGCGGCGGGATTCGGACGGCCACTCCGTCGGGGAACTTCTGCACCTCGTGGGTGGCCTGGGTGCTCTGCGCGTAGAGCACACCCCCTGCCAAGGCCGCGACCAGCTGCGAGTAGTTGCGGTCCTCGCAAGGCCAGAAGCCGTCTGGACCGTCGAACTGGTCGTCGGGCACGAACATCCAGTTGGAGTGGTGGGACGCTTCGTTCTGCTTCAGCTCCACCGCGTTGAACCAGATTTCCTCAGGGTTATTCAAGGTCCAGCTGCGGCACTGGCCGACGATCTCCTCGCCGGACTCGACGGTGCGGGTGTCGAAGGTATGTTCCCACTTCTTGCCCCCGATCTTCGCGCAGACCTTGGTGTCGGGGTTGGCGTACTCGCCCTCGGGACATCCGACGCACTGAGGTACGCCGGAGGAGTCGTTCGCGCAGCTCTTCTGGTTGACCAGGCAGTCGTCGATGATGGCGGAACACTCGGGAGACAGCTCTCGCACGCCTCCCGAGCCGGCCTGTGCTTCGTCATCGGAGGAACCACAGCCCACCACGAGCCCGACCGTCAACAATCCCAGACCCCAGACCGTGTTGCGCATGCTTCCAGATCTGCCACGGGGCAGCCCTCGAAACAATGACGTTCACGTGCAGGATTGCCTACAGACCGATCGCGTAGCCGAGCGCCGGCGCCGCGACCAAGGTGCTCGAAGGCAACATGTACATTCCGCGCAGGTCGAGCAGCATGGCGCCTGGGCCCAGCGGATGGAAGAAGCCGACGCCGAGGGCAGCGAAGCCTTGACCGTACTTGCCCCAGGCGTCGACTTGCTGGCCGTCGGGGTTGAGCTGAGGAGTCGTCACATCACGCCGTTCCTCGACGGGGACGTTCTTCTTCGCGTCCACCTGTCCGAGTCCGCCGCTCCCTGCGACATAGACCCCGAGCCCTTCCGTGGGGAAGGCGCCGCTGGAGGTCAACCAGAGCTTCAGGCCAGCCTCTGCGTGGAACTTCAGGGACTCCGTCAGGCCTTCTGCGGTCGGTCCAGTGCCGAAGGCGTAGCCTGCCTTTCCGAACGCGCTGATGCTGTCGCTCAGCCCGATGTCTAGCCCGATCAGCACGCGGGTCGTCGCGGGGACGAAGCCCGTATCGATCTTGTCGTACTTCCCCTCGACGGGGGCGCCCTGGTACTGGCTTCCATCCGCACGGAAACAGTAGAAGGGGCCAGCTTCCTGGGCATCCGAGGTGCAGATATCGGTGCCCCCCACCAGAGCGAGGTCCTGCTGCACGCCGAGGCTCAGCCAGACGTTCTTGTGCTCGCGTTTTGGCTCTTCCTTCGGGGGC
>JAGQIY010001123.1 GCA_020430865.1 Myxococcales bacterium | reverse complement strand
CCGGCCGGCCCATGCGCTGACGGGAGATGCCGGGCTCGCGGGGGGGAAAATCGCGCTGTTGTCGTATGTGGAGACACGCCGGCAACATCGCCGACCGTGCTTTGCCAGCGCTGCAGTAGGCTGCGGTTTCTGGCCACACCGATCCGACTACTCTGACTTTTTCGCGGCTCTCGAGTCGCGAAACCTGACCGGCGCCCAATCGCGCCGAAGGAGCGACGTATGAAGAAGCTGATCGCCGGCGCCGCGAGCGCCGCCACTTTGCTCGGCCTGTTCTCTTCCACCGCGATGGCCCAGGACAAGCCCATCAGCGTCGGGCTGCGGCTTGGCTACGGGATCCCCATGGGCAAGGTGCGAGACGACGCCACGGTCGCCGGCCAGACCACCGAGTACAAGCTGTCGGACGCGGTCTCCAGCGCGTTCCCGGCGCTCCAAGTAGACGCCGGCTATTTCCTCACCCCCGAGATCATGCTCGGCGCGTACTTTGGCTATGCCCTGCTGAACGTTGCGGATGACGGCTGCCAGCAAGGTGCTGACTGCAGCGCCAACCAGCTGCGCTATGGTATCCAGGCTCAGTACCACCTTTCCCGTGGGGAAAGCCTCGACCCCTGGTTCGGACTCGGCTTCGGCTTCGAGGATGTCTCGCAGAGCTCGGAGCAGGGCGGTCAGTCTCAGGATACCAGCTCGAGCGGGCTCGAGTTCGTGTCCCTCAACGGCGGCGCTGATTTCCAGGTCGCCGATGGGATCGGCGTGGGGCCCTACGTGTCGTTCGCCCTCGGTCAGTACACCAAGGGCACGAACGCTGCGGGAGAGGACGCGGACATCGAGGAGACCGCGTTGCACCAGTGGCTGACCCTGGGCGTGAAGGGCACGTTCGGCTTCTGAGTCTCTCCGAACCAGGTCCTATGCGGCGGCGAGTCACCCGGGTGTGGCACGTCGCCGCTTTTTTTTGCACCGCTTGCGGTAGCCAAGCACGCCCAGACGCGGGATATCCACGGCCATGAAGCGCCGCACCTGGATCCTCCTCGGCATCTCCGTCGTGATCGCGCTGGGCCTGATCTTCGGTATGCGCACGATTCGTCGCGCGCTCGTCCGCGCATTCGACACCGGCTACCAGGCCCCGACGGTGGACTCTGCGGGGGCGGCGAGTCGGGAGGCATCGGGGATCCAGCTCGGGCTCGTGGTGACGGGGCTCTCGGAGCCGACGGATATCCAGTTCGTCCCCGGGCAACCCGACCATGCCATCTTCCTCGAGAAGGGCGGGAAGGCCCGCTACGTTCGCGTACCGGCGTCGGGAGACGCGGTCGACGCGGAGAAGGCACCCCTGGTGGTCTCCCTCGACGTCCGCACCAACTCGGAGCTCGGCCTGCTCGGCTTGGCCTTTCACCCGAAGTACGCCGAGAACGGGCTCTTCTATCTCAACTACAACCCCAAGGGGGGCGAGCTGCGGACCGTCGTTTCCGAGTGGCACCTGCCCGCCGCCGAGCTCGGTAAGCGCCCTGCGAAGGAGACCCGCGTCCTGCTGGACTTCGAGCAGCCCTACGAGAACCACGACGGAGGGCAACTGGCGTTCGGTCCCGACGGCTTCCTGTACATCGGCGTCGGCGACGGCGGCTTCAAGAACGATCCTCACGGCAACGGTCAGAACAAGCGCACGCTGCTCGGAAGCATGCTGCGCATCGACATCGACGACAAGCAAGCGGGCAAGGAGTACGCGATCCCCGAGGACAACCCGTTCGTCGGCAAGCCAGACGCGCGCCCGGAGATCTACGCCTACGGCCTGCGCAACCCGTGGCGCTTCAGCTTCGATCCTCAGGGGCGCCTGCTGGTCGCCGACGTGGGTCAGGGCACCTGGGAAGAGGTCGACTTCGTGCGCGCCGGCGACAACCTGGGCTGGAACACCCGCGAGGGCCGGCACTGCTTCTCACCGGATGAAGGCTGCAGCACCGAGGGCCTCGTGGATCCCATCGCCGAGTACAACCACGAGATCGGCAAGAGCATCACCGGCGGCTACGTCTACCACGGCGAGAAGCTCCCCCAGCTGAAGGGCAAGTACCTGTTCGGGGACTTCGTCGACGGTCGGGTCTGGGCGATCACGCTGCCCAAGGAGCTCGACCCGGGCGAGCCCATGCTGCCCCTCGAAGATCTCGGGCAATGGCCGTACCTGATCAGCACGTTCGGGCAAGACGCCAGCGGTGAGATCTACATGTCGGACTACAGCCGCGGCGACATCTACCGTTTCGAGCCCAAACCCTAGCTCCTTTTCCGTGCGGCGAAGCTCATCCGGCGGCTCGTTTTGGGGGAGAGGGCCGCTGCTTCGCGTCCGCGCTGAGTCGTCCGCGCAGCGTTCGAACTCAGTCTCCGACCACGTAGTGCTGGATGGAGACGGTGATCGAGTAGAAGAGGTTGCCTTGCAGGCGCAGCACGAGGCCGCCCTTGAACAGCAGATCTCCGGCGGAGATCCCGTCGAAGCGACCCACCCGGGGGAAGCGCTCGACGACCCGTGAGCCGTCCAAGAACTCGACCCGAATGCCGTCTCTCAGGAGCTGCTCGGTCGTCACGACCTTCGCGCCAGAATTCCCCGGGGAAACGCCAAGGCGGTAGCGACCTCGGCTGTCGCTCACCCCCTTGGTGCCCTTCTGGAAGGCGAAGCTGGGCGTGCAGTGCTTGTCGCTGCCGTCGGTGCTGGAGAGGCAAATGCTGGTGTTGCAGCGTCCCCCGCAAGAGCGCCCCTCGTAGACCCGCACCGCGATCGGCGCGATCACCCACTCCTCGTTCGGCGCGAGCAGGCAGGAGCCGCTGACGCAGCGCGTGCCAGCGAACCTGTCACACTTGCCGCCGCAGTCGTCGGTGGGCGCGGCGGCCAAGGGAGGCGGCGCCGGAGGCAGCGTCGCCGCGGGCGCGGCCTGCTTGTTCAAGAAGTCGCAGTTGGTGCGTCCCGGAGGCTTCAGCCCGTACTGGTCGGAGGCGAAGGTGTTCCCGTTGGAGAGCAGACACGCGTAGAACACGTTCGGTGAGTTGCCGACGCAGCGACAGAAGTCCTCCCTGCCGTCACCGTTGGCGTCCTCCATGCGTCCGGTGCGGGAGTATCCCAGGTCCAGGTTCGATGGTGACTGGAACGTCCCCGTGCCGGTGTCGCACTGCAGCGTCCGACTCGAGCGCACCACCTGGCAGAAGTCGTTCTTCGCTCCGCGACCGCTGACGTCATAATAACCGTAGGGAAAAAGAGACGGATCACCGGCGCTCGTCGAGCGGCCGCGAGCGGTGCCGGCTGCGACCGGCGCGGCGTTCCCGAGCGCAGGGTCCGGCGCCGCCGGCAGGCCGGGGGTCGCCGCGACGCAGGCGCCGCTGACGCATGCCTGGCCCACGGGACAGGGCGTCGCCTGGTCACAGGCCTGCTTCGACTTGCAAGCAAGGCTCACCAACACCAAGAACAAGGCTGCACCCAGGGCGGTGCCCGAACCAACGCGCTGATCCGTCATCGAAGCTCCGAGTCTACCAACTCCGCGCTGCTGCGACGGCGGGCAAAGCGCCGGCGCAGCGCGCATTGTCTGCGGCTTCCTCCATCGGGCCCGGGTCGGTTCGCGGGCTTCAGGTTCTTTTGGTAGTGTCCCCGGCGCCAAATGTCCTACCCCAAGCAAGACCTCTCCGCTGCAACCATCCCCGCAGGCCGCGCCGTGGCGCGCCGCGTGCGAGTCCCTCTGGCAATGGCGCTCGTCGCCGGTTGCTTCGTCGCCTGCGGCGGCGGCGCCAGCAACGCGCCGCCGCCCGAGCAACCCGCGCCGGTGCCCCCGGAGCCCCCGGGCAAGCCCACGGTTCAGAAGACGCTCGCAGACGTCGGACTCGACGCCGCGGCCATGGACAAATCCGTCGACCCCTGCACCGACTTCTACAGCTTCGCTTGCGGTGGTTGGATCAAAGACACCGAGATCCCATCGGACAAGGCGCGCTGGGTGCGCTCGTTCTCGGTGATCCACGAGGAGAACGAGAAGGAGCTGCGCCGGATCCTCGAGGAAGCAGAGAAGGCCACCGACGCCGAACCCGTCAAGCAGCGCCTGGGTACCTACTACGCAGCTTGCATGGACGAGTCAGCAATCGAGGGGGAGGGCACCAAGCCCCTCGAGCCCTTGCTGAAGCAGATCCAGGGCGTGCGCGATCAGAAGTCGCTGATCGCCGCCGTCACCAAGCTACACCAGCACCGCATCTGGGCGCTGTTCGACATCTCGGCGCAGCAGGACTTCGCGGACGCCACCAAGATGATCGGCTTCATGGATCAGAACGGCCTCGGACTGCCCGACCGCGACTACTACATCCTCGAGCCGGCGCCGCTGCCCAAGCACACCAGCGACCCCAAGAAGCATCCCAGCGAGGCGAAGGCCGCCGAGCCGAGCAAGCAGGAGCAGGAGGCGCTGGCGAAGAAGAAGAAGCTGCTGGCTGACTACGAGGCGCACGTCGCGCGGATGCTGGAGCTCGGCGGGATGCGTGGCTACGCCGCCAAGGCGGCAGCGAAGGACGTGTTGAAGATCGAGACCGCGCTGGCAGAGGTGTCCAAGACCAAGGTGGAGCGCCGGGATCCGAAGAAGCTCTACAACAAGGTCGATCTCGCGGGCGTCGAGCAGGCGGTGCCGCGCTTCGACTGGAAGAGCTACTTCACCGCGCTCGGGACCCCCGAGCTGAAGGACATCAGCATCACCAGCAAGGAGTTCTTTGCGGGAGTGAACGAGATCCTGCCCAGGTTCAAGCCAGCGCAATGGAAGAGCTATCTCACCTGGCAGGTGCTCCACGCGATGGCGCCCACCCTGGGCAAGGCGTTCGTGGATGAGGACTTCAAGCTGCAGAAGCTGCTGACCGGTCAAGAAGAGATCGAGGCGCGCTGGAAGCGCTGCGTTGCTGCCACGGACGACGCGCTGGGAGAAGCGCTCGCGCAGCCCTTCGTGGCGGAGCACTTCGGGGGCGAGAGCAAGAGCGCCGCCGAGAGCTACGTCCACGCCGTCGCGGCGGCCTTCGACAAGGAGGTCGACACCCTCGACTGGATGGACGCGACGACGCGCCAGCGTGCGAAGCAGAAGCTGAAGGCGATGGCCTACCTGATTGGCTACCCGAGCAAGTGGAAGCAGTACGATTTCAAGATCGGCAAGCAGTTCGCCGCCAACGTGCTGGCCGCAGAGGAGTGGCAGCTGAAGGACGACCTGTCCCAGCTCGGCAAGCCAGTGGACCGTGAGAAGTGGGAGATGAGCCCGCCGACGGTGAACGCCTACTACCACCCGAACAAGAACCACATG
>JAGQIY010001122.1 GCA_020430865.1 Myxococcales bacterium | reverse complement strand
TTCGCGAGCGGAGCCATCCCGCTGAAGGTCGGTGGGGTGGGCGCGACCCAGGGCGCGAAGATCGGAGAAGCCATCGAGGCCATCGACGGCAATCACACCCCGTACACCCTGCTCAGCAAGGGCAACGCCGACTCCGTGACGGAGTTCGTGTACCTGTTGCCGGCGGAGACGACCTTCGAGGGCTTCGCGGTGCCCAACGTCTGGGAGGTGCCGAGCAAGTACACCACCTTCAGCAAGGGAGTCGAGGTGTTCGGGTCGGCGACGAGCGCCGACAGCGGCTACGAGCTCCTGGCGAAGGGCAGCCTGACGACTCACGAGAAGCGCGGTCAGGAGACTGCGCTCGAGGTCGTGGCCAAGAAGCCCAGCAAGTGGATCAAGCTCCGCCTTTCCGGGGGGATCCGCGTGGAGGCCGAGGGCAACAAGACGAGCCTGCAGTTCAGCGAGCTGATCGGTCACGGCAGCCAGAAGCGCCCGGAGCTCTCGAAGGGCTTCACGGGGCGCTGGGGCAAGGGCAGTCGAGGCTACGAGCTGGCTCAGAGCGGGGCCGCGGTGAGCGGCTGCTACGACGGCGCGGCGCCCCTGACCGGCACCGTCAGCGGAAACATCCTGCGCGCCCGCGGGGAGGAGCCGCGCAGCAAGATTGTCAGCCTGTTCGTGCTGACGCTGATGCCCGATGGTTCGATCCGCGGCGTCCGCTCGACCAACGGCGCGCCGTTCAAGCTCGTGGATTTCAGCACCGAGTCCGGAGGCAAGGCGCGCTGTCCCAGCATCGCGCCGCCGGCTCTCGGCTGCGGTTCGATCCTCCACGGCATCAACTTCGCCTACAACTCGGCGAACATCGAGCAGGACTCGGAGACCCTCCTCGCTCAGCTGTACGCCAGTCTCGATGCCGACAAGCACGCCAGGATCCAGATCGAAGGTCACACCTCGAGCGAAGGCTCCGACGCCTACAACCTCGACCTCTCGAAGCGCCGCGCCGAGGCGGTGGTCGCCGACCTGGTGCGCCGCGGGCTCGCCAAGGGTCGAGTGACTGCGGTGGGCCGGGGAGAGAGCGCGCCCATCGCGTCCAACGCTGACGAGGCGGGGCGCAGCCTGAACCGGCGCGTCGAGGTGAAGTGCGAGTGAGCCAGGTGGAAGCGAGCGCTGTTCGCGCCGGTGAAAGGCCGCGAAAGCTGCGCTGAGCGCTGCTCCCGAAGAATCCGGGCGGCTTTGTTTGCGCGCGGGGCTCGGTTGCTCAGTCAGCGCTGCCCGGGGTGCTAAGCTGCTCCCTCTCCCCCCCAAGAAAAACTCACGATTGAAGATCAGGAGACGCGGGATGGCACTCAGCCAGCATGCTTCAGAGCTCTTCGACAGCCTGTGCAAGGACTTCGAGCCGGTTCACCTGATCCACCTCAAGGACGAGATGCGAGCGCAGCTCGATAATTTCCGTGAGGCAGCGAACGAGCACGAGATGTTGCCGATCGACCTGGCGCAGGAGCTCCACGACAAGCTGAACGTGTTGTTCCGTCAGATGGGCACGTACTCGCCGGAGCAACAGCGGCTGGTGGTCGGCGCTGCGCGCTACTTCGTCTCCGAGCAGGACGAGTACCCGGACACGGAGACCATCCTGGGGCTCGACGACGACGTCAGTGTGTTCAACCACGTGGTGGCGCTGCTCGGTCGCGACGACCTGCGCATGCACTACTGAGACGCGAAATGGCGCTGACGCGGCGCCTCTCGAGGAAGCACCGCGCCAGTCGCCTTCGTGTGTCCGGTCGGGTTTGGGGGTGAGGGGAGTCAGCGGCAGTCGCCGGGCCAGCCGGTGAACTGCATGTACTCGCTCAGCACCCAGTTGATCATGTCGTCGGTGTCGCGGGTGCCGTTGGAGTCCGCGACGTCACCCAGGTTGGCGTTGATGGCGATCACGATGCCGCCGTCGCGCGTCGGGTTGCCGCACATCGCGGTGCGGGCTCGAGCGCTGTGCGCGCCGTTGTGGCGAAAGCGGTTGTCGTTGCTCTCGGTGATGTCGCTGAACGTGTCGGCGAACAGACCGAAGCCCACGTTTCCGTTTTGCACCTGGAGCATGCGGTTGATGGCAGATGCAGGGAGACGCTCGACACCGCTCGAGTCTCGACCCTGGTTGAGCGCCAGGATCATCAGCTCTGCGTAGTCCTTCGGCGCTGCGAAGATGCCGCCCGCGAACGTCCAGGGGTAGACACTGAGTCTGCTCTGGGGGCCGGAGCTGCTGTGAGGCCAGGCCACGTTGCCGATGTCCATCAGGCGCGAGGAGGTGTAGCCAGTGATGTCGTCCAGACCCATGGGATCGAACCAGAAGTCCTGCACGACTTCCCAGGCTTCCTTCCCCGTGAGGTCTTCGGCGATCGCCTGGGGGATCAGGAAGTTCACGCTGTCGTAGTCGTAGGCGACGGGGCCAGCGCCGCCAGTGGTCCAGGCGCGGTCGCCCTTGTTGTATCCACAGGGATCTGTCGTGCAGTCCCAGCCGAGCATCCACTGCCAGGTCTCGCCGCTCAGGGTCTTGGCACCTCGGTCCCAGCCGGGGGAGCCTCCGGACTGAATGAAATCGGTCTGGTGGCGCATGAAGTTTGCGGTCGACAGCGACGACGAGACGTCCTGGTTGGCGAAGCCGTATTTGCTGGGGTTGGCTTCACCGGCGGTGAGCCACTTGTCGATGTTGCCGTTGGGCTTGGCCTGGTTCACCACGGACCAGTCGACGTCGTAGTTGTAGTTCCCGTCGCTATCGAGCTTCATCATCGTCAGCGCGCCCACGTACTTCGAGAGCGATGCCATGTCGAAGGGCGTGGTGGCCAGGACGTGGGCTTCTTCGCCCTGCTTGAGGACGCCGTATCCGCGGGAATACGTCACCTGGTTGTTCTCGATGATCGAGATGCTGAGCCCTGGGATGCCGTAGAAGTCCATGCGCTCCCAGATGTTCTGGCCGTTGCTCCCGTACTCGATGGCCTCGGCGGCGTTGTTCGCGCTGCCAACGGCGCTGCCGTTGCTGTAGAGCACGTAGCCGTCGTTCTCCGAGAGCATCAACTTCGACATGTGACGGCCCGCCTTGGCGGCGTTCTTCAGCGAAGCAGCCAGCGACGGAGAGGCCTGAGCCACCGCCGCCTCCTGGTCGGAGATCACGACCCAGCCTCCGTCGAGTCCGATCTCGACTTGCTCCACGCGGCGCTTGGAGCGCACGCGGTCTGCGAGCACCCGCATCAGCTCGGTGCCCGTGTTGGCGTACGAGGCGCGGGAACCGTCGCCGAGGATCACGTAGCCGGTGGACGTCGTCTCGACCTCACGGATGTTCCAGCCCTTGCTGTAGTAGTTCGCGATCGCGTCCTTGGCGCTCTGGTTGACGCTGCCGCCGATGTGATACGTGTCGTCGGCGATGATCACGTAGCCGCCGTCGGCGTTGATGTCCACTGCCTTTGGCTGGTGTCCGTGGCTCTCCATGAAGCTCAGCCAGAACGGCATGCCCGAGGGCAGGGGGCCGCCGGTGTAGATATCCGTTGCCGTGAGGATCACCCAGGCGCCACCAGGGCCAGACGTCATGTCGACGATCGAGGTGTTCGACGCGGCCAGGTTGGAGAGCGTCGTCTGCAGGTCGGCGCGATCGGCGAAGGGCGCCGTCTTCTGCCAGCGAGCCTTGGTCATGGTGAAGACGATGAGCTCTTCGCTGGTGTCGCCTACGGTCTCCTCACAGCCTGCTGGATCGGCGCAGGCTTCGTCTGCCGTGGGGGCGGCGCAGCCAGCCAGCGAGGCGAAGCCGACGAGTCCGAGAACCGGCGATAGAGCGTGCCAACCAAGCCGTGAACGAATGCGCGAAAACATGAACTTTCCTCCCAAGTTTGCCGGGGACCAAAGCCGTCCCTCGTTGGGCAAGTGACGACCGGCGCACTTCGGTTCACGGAAATCGACGCACTGGATGCGCGCGGGACCGCCTCGAGCCGAACGCAGCGGAGAGCAAGCGCTGGGGCCAGGTGCTCGAGAAGCTCGGCGGCTGAGCCTCAGGGCCCGACGAAGTTCACGACGTTGCCCGACACCTCGTAGTAGGCGGCGGTCAAGGCGTTCGGGTTCGGCGCACCGGCGACCTGGAAGATGCTGAAGCTGGAGGCGGGGGAGTGGCGGGTCCAGGCGAAGGAGTTGTCCGTCTCGTAGAGGTTGCCGTTGCTCAGCATCTCGTAGAGCAGGAGCCAAACGCCGCTCATCACGTAGTCATCGGCGTCGGCGACCACCGTCCAGAACTTCGCCGGCACGCTGCCTTGGGGCGGGCCCTGGATCGAGGCTTCGTCCACCATCGTCTCCACGCTGGAGGCGACGACGTTGAGGTTCGAGTCCACGGTGTAGATGCCGACGTTCGGGAAGGAAGAGACGTAGACGTTCTCTTGCGGTGGCGTGGTGTTGCTCTTGTCGTTCCAGGGCACCGAGTAGGCCGCCTCCACCGTCGCCGAGTTGCGCGTGAACTTGGAGCCGATCGACGCGTGACTCCACGCGGAACCACGTCGCAGGTAGTACTGCCCCGACGTGGTGAAGACGATCAGCATCGGCGTGCTGAACACGTCGAGGTTCGTCGTGGCGGCGATGTCTCGAGGTGGCGGCGCGCCGGCGCCCGTCCAGACCTGATCGAGGGGGAAGGTCTGCCAGGTGTTGGTGGAGAAGCTGAACTGATGCAGCTTCCAGATGATCGGCGGCTTGCCGCCGCTGCCGCCCGAACCTGCGGCCCCGGCAGCTCCACTGCCCGCGGCGCCGCCGGTCGCGCTGCCCCCGGTCGCGCTGCCTCCGGTGCCCGCTCCACCACTGGACGTCCCACCGCTCGGCCAGCCACCGTTGCCTCCGTTGGTGTTGCCTCCGTTGGCGCTGCCTCCGCTCGCGCTGCCTCCGCTCGCGCTGCCGCCGGAGCTTGCGGTGCCCGCGCTGCCTCCGTCACCAGCGAAGCCGGCGCTCCCGCCGTTGCTGACGATGGGGTGATCCTCCGTCTCGCCGCACGCACCGAGGAAGAGCGCGCCGCACGCGAACGCCGCGACGAAGGCTGTGAACCCAGCGTTTCTCACGACGCTCAGGGTAGCAGCGCAGAGGGGGATTCCCCGCACAAAAATGCCTACGATTGGCCTCGGTCGGACAGCATGCGATACTCGCCCTACATGTCGTCGGCTACGAGGCAGACGGTTGGGCGATACGCTCTCCACGACCAAATCGCCTCGGGAGGGATGGCGACGGTCCACGTGGGTCGCTTGATGGGCCCCGTGGGTTTTGCGCGCACCGTGGCGATCAAGCGTCTGCATTCCCACTTCGCCAACGATCCCGAGTTCGTGGCGATGTTCATGGACGAGGCGCACCTCGCTGCGCGCATCCGTCACCCCAACGTCGTGAGCATCAGCGACGTGGTCGCCGAGAAGGGCGAGCTCCTGCTGGTGATGGACTACGTCGCCGGCGAATCGCTCTCCAAGCTGGTGCGCGCCAACCGCCGCCTCGGTCAGACCATCGATCCGCGTATCGTGGTGAAGGTCCTCACCGACGCTCTCGCCGGGCTGCACGCCGCCCATGAGGTGCGCGACGATGACGGTCAGCCGCTCGGCGTCGTGCACCGCGATGTTTCCCCGCAGAATATCCTGGTGGGCGTCGACGGTGTGACTCAGCTGATCGACTTCGGGGTAGCCAAGGCCGCCGGGCGCATCCAGACCACACGGGAAGGGCAGCTCAAGGGCAAGCTCGGCTACATGCCGCCGGAGCAGATCCAGCACGGCGTCGTCGACCGGCGCACGGACATCTACTCCGCCGCGGTGGTGCTGTGGGAGGCGCTGACCGGTGAGCGGCTGTTCAAGGGCGAAGACGCCAACCTGATGTACGAGGTCTTGCACGCTCCCGTGGAGCCACCGAGTCATATCCGTAAGGATTTGCCGCCCGAGCTGGACGCCGTGGTCATGCGCGGCCTCGCGCGGGACCCCAACCAGCGTTTCGCCTCGGCGCTGGATTTCGCCGACGCCCTGGAGGACGCCCTCGCCCCCGCCAGCGCTCGCGAGGTCGCGCGCTGGGTCCAGGCGACGGGTGCAGAGGCGTTGAAGTCGCGCAGCGAGATCGTGGCTGACATGGAGAGCGATTCCTCGCTCTACGCCGATCTGTCGCAGCACGCCGACCTGCCGAGGTCGAGCGCCGCGCCGCGGGTGGCGCCCATCGAGCTCGCACAGGTGCATCCCGGGGGTCACGACGAACCGCGCACGCTGCTCTACTCCAGGCCGGAGGGCGAAGGTGGACTCGCGGCGCTGGAGCCGACGCCTGCGCCGCCCGAGGTCGTCGTCCAGTACTCCGAGCTGGCCGAGCAAGGGTTGGGGGTGAGACGCTCCTTCAAGCCCCTGCACCTGGCGCTCGCGCTGGCTGGAGTGGTCGTCGGTGGGGCGGTGCTCGCCCTGGGCCTCCATCTGACGCGCTCCGAAGAAGCCGACGCCACGCCAGCGGCGACGCAAGCTCCAATAAAAATCCCTGAGGAAACTCCAGCGGCCGCCGCGACGCGGGACCCCGGCGCAGAGGCGGGGGCTGCATCCGCGCTCCCCGCGGGCGCTGGTTCCGCCAGGCCGCTCGGTGATGACGAGCCCCCCGAGGCGACGGCTCCGCCCTCGAGCCCCTCGGACACCGGGGCCACCAGGGAGGCCACCGACAAGGGCGACTCGGCGCCCAAGCCCGCCGCAAGGCCCCGTCCTCTGCCCGCGCACAGGCCCGCAGGGCTCAGCGACGCCGAGCGCAAGGCGAAATACGGCTTCTGAGCCCCGGGACAGAACGCGCCGCGATCGGCTACTCTCGGCTTCACCCGTGCCGCTCCGTCCCCTCGCCACGCGCCTCGCGCCCGCCCTGTTGCTGCTCTGCCTGAGCTCGTCCGCCCTGGCGGCGCCCAGCGAAGCCGACAAGCGCAAGGCTGCGAGCCTGATGGTGCAAGGTGACAGGGCCGCGGCCGCACAGCGTTTCCCCGAGGCACTCGAGAGCTATCGCGAGGCGGATCGCATCATGGGCGTGCCCTCGACGCGGGTCGCTGTCGCGCGCACCCTGGCCAGGACCGGGAAGCTGCTGGAGGCGCGAGACGTCGCTCAGGAGGTGCTGGACCTCCCGGAGGCGACCAACGAACCTCGCGCCTTCGTCAATGCTCGCGCCGAGGCGGTGCGCCTGGTCAAGGAGCTGGACGAGCGCCTGCCGACGCTGCTGATCAGTGTGTCGGCGCCTGCGGGGAGCGAGCCCGAGGTGAAGCTGGATGGAGACGTCGTGCCCAGCGCCGAGGTCGGCGTCGCCCGGCAGCTCGATCCCGGAAGCTACGTGGTGAGCGCGGCGATTGATGGCGACGTGCCCGTGAAGCGGGAGATCACCCTCCAAGAGGGCGCTCGAGAGCGCGTGGAGCTCAGCCTCGGGGCGCCGGACTCATCCAGCGAACTCGCCACTGCGGGGAGCCTCGACGGTGGAGATGTCGGTACGAGCAAGAACGGGCTGCGTCTGGGCGCCTACGTGAGCCTGGGGGTCGGCCTGGTCGCCACGGGGGTCGGCGTGCTCTACGCCGTCAAGGTGGGCGGCACTCGTGATGACTCCGACGCTGCCTTCGAGCGCTGCGGCTCGCCTTGCCGTGATACGAATCCCGAGGCGGCGAAGGTGCGTGACCTGGACGACCAGGCCGAGAGCGAACAGCTGATCTCCACTGCGGGCTTCATCGTCGGCGGCGTTGGCGTCGCCACGGGCGTCGTGCTCTGGCTGCTCTCGAGCGGCGACGATACGCCCGAAGGTGCGGAGCGCTCTGTCAGTTCCCCAGGGATCCAGCCGTGGCTGGGGCTCGGCAGCGCGGGCGTTTTCGGGCGCTTCTGACCCTCACCCCCAACCGAGCAGGCGGTTGGCTGCACCTGTGGTACGCTGCGTGCTCGGAGGTACGCATGGGACACGGAAGAACCTTCGCGGGGCTGCTGCTGGCGCTGCCGCTGGTGGCATGCAGTTCGAGTGACTCGGGTCCGGACGCTGGCAGCGCTGGCACGTCGGGGAGCGGCGGTGCTGGTGGTGTGGGCGCAGGCGGGTCGGGTGCGACGGGTGCAGGCGGCGCGGGTGCGAGCGGTGGTAGCGCTACAGGTGGCTCCGGGGTCGGCGGCTCCAGCGCTGGAGGTTCTGCGACGGGTGGCGCGGGCGGCGACGGGTGCTGGAGCAACCGTCCGGGGCCCGACAACACGGGCGTTCCCAAGGGCACCGTCCTCAAGCCCAGCGGCTCGATCCAGGTGACCACGGACGGCGCGGTGATCGAGGATCTGGACATCCAGGGCGAAGTACAAATCCTTGCGGATAATGTCACGATCCGCCGCTGCCGGATCACCAGCGGCGACTACTACCCCATTCGCTATTTCGACAACGACAACGTCGGCCTGCTGGTCGAGGACACGGAGATCATCGGTACCAGCGCCGACGTCACCGCGGGGCTCTCGTTCTCGAACTACACCGCGCGGCGCGTGAACGTGCACGGCGCCGCCGACGGCTTCAAGGCCGACGAGAACGTGCTGATTGAGGACTGCTGGATCCACGACCTCGGCAACTACCCCGATCAGCACAACGACGGTGTGCAGTCGACCCACGGCCTCAACGTCCACATTCGGCACAACCGCATCGAAGGCGCGAGCAACGCCTGCGTGCAGACTGGCGACGAGAGCGGGCAGACCACGGATCTGGTGATCGAGTGCAACTGGCTG
>JAGQIY010001121.1 GCA_020430865.1 Myxococcales bacterium | reverse complement strand
TTCATCGACGTCGCCGCGCACCTGCTCTGGTGCCATGAATTCTGGAGTTCCGACCAAGTGCAGAGCGCCACCCTCGGCCACGAGCTCGGCGCCGAGCTTGGCGACGCCGAAGTCGAGCAGCTTGAGGGTGCCGTCCCGCAGGAGGAAGAGATTGCTGGGCTTGATGTCGCGGTGGATGACCCCGGCGGAGTGCGCACAGGACAGCGCGTTGCATGCCTGGACGCCGAGGCGCACGACCTGTCGCCAGCCCAGGCTGCCCTCCCGCTCGAGCAGCTGACTGAGGTTCTCACCGTCCAGCAGCTCCATCGCGTAGTAGGGGCGGCCATCGCTGGTCAGCCCGTAGTCGTAGAGGGTGACCAGGTTCTCGTGACGCAGGTTCGCGACGCTGCGCGCTTCCACGGAGAAACGCTTGAGCTGGGCTTCAGAGCCCTTGGACGCGGGCAACACCTTGAGCGCGACGGAGCGCTTCAGGTCGACGTGCTCGGCCTCGAACACCTCCCCCATCTCGCTCTGCGCCATGCGACGCACCAGGCGATAGCGGGTACCCGGCAGGAGCGAGACGTCGGCCGAAGGAGCTGGAGCTTCCGGTGCCGCCGCGACCGGCGCGGTGTCCGGAGCACTCTCGGGCTCGGGCACCGGCTTGCCCTGGGGCTTCGGAGGAGGTGCCGCCTGAGCTTCTTTCTTCGGGGGTGAGGTGCGCTCGGGAGCCTGCGCGGCCGCCGTCTCGACGCTGGCCGGCGCGGGCGCTGGTGACGCGGGCAGAGCGCGCGGCAAGCTCTGAGCCTTGCGCATGACGGCGACCAGACGCGCGAACTCGGCGCGCGTCTTGGCTGGTTCCGCAGGGTAAAGGCGTCCCATGAGATGCGCGATGCGCGCGCGTACACTGGTCTCACCGTTGGCCATGCTCGGCGCCTTCTTGAGCAGGCGAACGAGATCCGTCACTGCCTCCTTGGCTGAGCCGTAGCGATCCTCGAGACCGGGCGCCGTCATGCGCGCGATGATCGCGTCGAGCTCGGCGGGCGCAGAGAACTCCGCGGCGAGCGGCGGCGGGTTGCGCCGGCCCAACGCGACCTGCGCGAGATGCTCGCTCGCGTCCCCCTGCAGGAACCGCCGACCAGCGACCAGCTCCCAGAGGATGATACCCACCGCGTAGATATCCGCAGGGATACCTCCGGGAGTCTCGTTGGCCACCTCGGGAGCGACGTACCCCGGCTTCGCGAAGACGATGCCCGCGACCGTCTGACAGCGACGGTTCTCGCCCCGCGCGGTACCGAAGTCGATCAGCTTCACGTCACCGCCGTAGCCCACCATGACGTTCTGAGGACTGAGGTCGCGATGGACGATGCCGAGCGGCTTGCCCTCGGCGTCCGTGCGTTCGTGGACGTGAGCCAGGGCGTCGGAGAGCGTCACCGCGATCGCGACCGCGTCCGCCCAGCCGATGTCCAGCTTGAGTTGAATGGCCCGGGTGCGAACCTCCCCCAGGTTGCGGCCTTCGACGTGCTCGACGACGACGTACGGGTTGCCTTCGTCGTCCTTCGCCGCTTCCAGGATCTGGGCGACGCCCGGGTGCTGCAGCTGCGCCTGGATGCGCGCCTCGTCGAGGAAGCGCGCCAAGAAGGAGCGGTCTCCCGCGTGATCGCGCCGGATGATCTTCAGGACACACGGCCGTTCAGCACCTTCGATGCCTCCCGGAGTGGCCAGGAACACCTCGCCCATGCCGCCACGCGCGATCTGGCGCAGCAGGGTGAGGTGCGCGTAGCGGCGAGGTAGCCCCTGGGCGGCCAGCGCCTGGGCGAAGCTCGTGTCCGCTGCCTTGCTTCCACCCAGTGTTCCAGCCGCCGCTCCGGCACGAGGGCGCGAAGAGTTTGCTTGTGATTTCGGAGCTTTAGGTGCCGGTGTCGAGGCTGCCATGAGGCCCAACCTGCACGATGTAGGATAAAGTGGTCAAAAAAGGAGAGCGCATTTTCCGCTCACCGGCTTGCTGGGGCGGCCGACGAAAAACCCAGCTTCGGGGAATGCCTGGCCAGGCTTCCCGGTTGCTCGCCGGCCGGGGCTCTGTATGCTCCGCAGCGACCGAGGCTGGAATTGACGGGCTTCATCCATCGACCGCAGCGCGCTGCGCGACTCATCGAGAGCCGTGATGGCGCGGTCACGCGCCGCTACGTGGCGGCTTGCGTGCGGGCGATGGCCGTCTTCGTCGGCGCCTGGATCCTGTTTGGCAGCAGCCCTGCGTGGGCTTCGGACAGCATCAGCCAGCTACCCCCACCCGCTCCCATGTGTGGCGCGGACGGGACGACGGTGGAGGCCCCTCCGACGCTCCGCAGCGCGAGCGGAGACGAGCTGAACGCGCCCTGCTCCGAAGACCTGATGCGCTTGGTTGGCGCCAAGGGCGATCGACCGCCGCAGGACGCGCTGTGGATTGCTCAGGCGCAGGTCGATCACGCCGTGTTGCTGTTGGGAGACGCGCAGGTGCTCCCCCTGCCGGAGTTGCTCACCTTCCAGCCAGCGCCTGCGCTGGCTCCCGTCGAGCACCCCCTACGCATCTATCGACCTCCGAGGGGCTGATCGGGCCGTAGCGACGGTTCGTAGCGCCACCCATCCAGGCAGGTTTTCCTCGCGGAATCGATGAGTTCGGACGAGCCGAGCCCTGGCTGGAGCAGCGGAGCGCGAAACCGTCAGGAGCAGTCCAGGGACTGCTGCCGGACCGCGCATCTGGTTCACGACGACTCAGGACGTCGACCGGTGCTCTCTCACCCCCAAGACCCGCTGCCCTGACGGGACGGCGGTTACCACGGAAAAGACTTAGGGACTCGTGCGGCGAGAGCCGGGCGGTTCCAGAGCATTCGTGTCCTCACGGATACGAGAGGAACATCAGGAGAAAAACATGAACAAGGGAACTGCCATCGTCGGTTTCTTCCTGTGCTTCTTGGCAGGAATGGGACTGATGTACTCCTACGACAGGAGTAAGGGCGTAGAGATCGCAGGCGAGGGCTCCGCCATCGCCGAGGGAGGCGCGATCGCCTCTCACGCAAGCGCAAGCATCCCGGTGACGTCCGACGACCCCACCTGGGGTAACCCGGACGCGCTGGTCACCATCGTCCAGTTCAGCGACTTCCAGTGCCCCTTCTGCAGCCGGGTCGAGCCGACCATCACCCGCGTGAAGCAGGAGTACGGCAAGGAGAACGTGCGCATCGTCTGGAAGAACCAGCCGCTGCCCTTCCACAAGTCCGCGCGCCCCGCGGCCGAGGCCGCGCAGGCGGTGTTCAAG
>JAGQIY010001120.1 GCA_020430865.1 Myxococcales bacterium | reverse complement strand
GTGCCAGGGTTCTCCTCGAAGTAGCGTCCGAGCTGCTCGGCTACGGCTCCCTCGACGATGCCCTTCACCTCGGAGCTCACGAGCTTGCTCTTGGTCTGGGAGTCGAAGGACGCGTCGGGGTGCTTCACGTGCACCACGGCGATCACGCCTTCTCGCGCGTCCTCACCACTCAGCCCAGCCTTCACGTCCTTCAGCAGGTTCGAGCTCTGCCCGTAGCTGTTCAACGACCGCGTCAGCGCGGCACGCAGCCCCGTGAGGTGGGTTCCACCGTCCTTGTTGTGGATGTTGTTCGTGTAGCAGAGCAGCTGATCCACGTAGCTCGAGGTCCACTGCAGCGCGACGTCGAGCTGGATCGGTGCCCCGGCGCCCTCGGGACCGGGGGCCTCCGAGCTGAACGAGATCACGTCGGGGTGCACGGGATCCTTGGACTGGCCGAGGAGCTCGACGAACTCCTTGATGCCACCCTGGAACTCGTAGCGCTCGCTCGTGCCCGCTCCGCGTTCGTCGACCAAGTCGATGACCAGGCCCGAGTTCAGGAACGCCAGCTCCCGCAAGCGCTTCGCGAGGATCTCGTAGCTGTACTCGACGGAGGTGAAGATCTCGTGATCGGGCTTGAAGGTGATCTTGGTCCCGGTGCTGTCGGTCTTACCGATTTCGCGCAGCGGGCCCTTGGGAGCACCACGCGAATACTCCTGATACCAGACCTTGCCTTCGCGACGGATCTCCAGCTTCAAGAGCTCGCTCACCGCGTTCACGGCGCTGACCCCGACGCCGTGCAACCCGGCGCTGACCTTGTAGCTCGAGTGGTCGAACTTGCCGCCTGCGTGCAGGACCGTCATCACGACCTCGGCGGCGCTGACCCCCCGCTCGTGTTGCCCCACGGGAATACCTCGGCCGTTGTCATCGACCGTGACCGAGTTGTCGAAATGCACCGTGACCGAGATGCGATTACAGAACCCTGCCAGGTGCTCGTCGACCGCGTTGTCCACCGCCTCCCACACCAGGTGATGCAGCGCCGACCCGTCGTGGACGTCACCGATGTACATGCCGGGGCGCTTGCGCACGGCCTCGAGACCTTCGAGGACGCTGATGTTGCTCGCGCCGTAGTCGTCAGACTTGGTTTCGGGGGCGTCCGTCGCGGGAATGGTTTCCGTACTCAAAAGGACTGTCCTTGTGCAATGCGCCGGGCGCGAAGCTCTCTCGTTTCGAAGGCGCGTGCGAACCCAGAAGTGACTCGCTGCTGCGCGCTTTCTGGCGCCGAGGAGGGGTCGGCTTGAGCCTGCTGTCCGAGGGAGTTGAGGCAGGGCTGGAGTGCTTGGAGTTATAGCGAAAAGGCCCCCTTGGAGCCACTTAAAACGCCCCAGACGTCAAGCTTATTGTTCTTTATTTTCAATAACTTAGAAAGCGCGGTCTGGGAAGCTGCCAGGGGGTTCGAGCAGCCTTGGATGGCGCCCTCGCACGGGGCGCACTTCGACTGCTCGGACGCCCTCTCGCGGCAGCGCGCGAGGGGCACTCGCGATGGGCCGACGAGGGCGGTCAGGGTGGGCTCACGCTGCTCAGCACACCGGCTGCGAGACGCCAGTCGAGGCGTTCGCCAGGCTCGAGATCCGGGGTGGTGAAGAGCTCGGGTCGGGTGGTCGTCACGAAGACCTGACACACCGCCTCGCGCACGAAGCGATAGACGGCGCCAGTGCGCTCGGGGTCGAGCTCGCTGGAGACATCGTCGAGCAGCAAGATGGGGTGCGCTCCACGCGCCTCTCGCACACACTCGAGCTCAGCGAGCTTCAGGGCCAAGGTCAGGATACGCAGCTGGCCCTGGGATGCGTGGCGTCTGACCGACCTGCCATCGATGCTCAGCTCGAGCTCGTCCTTCTGAGGGCCGAAGCCAGGACGGCGCGCACGCATATCCGCGCGGCGACGGGCGCGAAGTGCCGAGAGGAACTCGGCCTGGTCCTCGCTGCCTCCCGCGGCGAACCTCACCCCCAAGACCAGATCGGGCGCTGCCATCCGCCGAAACGCTGGTACCAGGGCGGTCGACAGGCGTTCCGCTGCACGGCGGTGCGCCGCCTGGACGTGGCAGCCGTGGCGCGCCATGAGTGTCTCGAAGACGTCGAGCTCCGCGGCATCCGTCCCACGCTCGTCGAGGACGCGCTGACGCTCCTTGCTGGCTCGCGTGTAGCGAAGCCGATGATCCATGGCGATGGGCTCGAAGTAGAGGGCGACGCGATCGAGCAGTGTACGTCGTACGCTCGCTGGGCCCGAGCCGAGCTGGAGATCGCCTGGATGAAACACGACGACCGGGGTGCGTGTCGCATAGCTCGACAGCCGCTCGGGGGTCTTGCCATCGAGCTTCAGATTACGGCGCCCGTTGGTGATCGCTGCTCGCTGCTCGCGGCGCTCGGCTTGCTCCAGGATGCTGGCCTTGACGCTCGCAGTGGGGTCCCCTTCGCGCACCAGCTCCCGCATCCGCTCGGCGCGAAATGAACGGCTCGTCGCGAGGAAGTAGATCGCCTCGAGCAGGCTCGTCTTGCCCTGGCCGTTGTCGCCGGCGAGGACGTTCAGGCGTGGCGCCGGCTCGAAATCGATGCGCTCGATGTTGCGGAAGCAACGCACCGAGAGCGACTCGATGATCAGCGGATTGACCATACGCTGGCTCGCTGCGCGAGCTGCCAGGAGCGGCAGCTCAGATGCGCATGGGCATGATCACGGCGACGTGGTTCTTCGATGCGTCCTCGTGCACCGGGCGCACGACCGCGGGATCCAGCTCGCCGCTGATGCCGAGGATCACCTCGTCGTCGTCGATCGCCTTCAGCACGTCCATGAAGTAGCGCGCGTTGAAGCCGACCGTCACCTCGGGACCACGATAGTCCACTGCGATCTCGTCGAAACCGGCGCCGCTCTCGGGGCTCTCGGACTCGAAGCGGATCTTGTCGTCCGTGATGGTCAGCTTCACGCCGCCGGTGCGATCGCTCGCCGCCACGCTGACCGCGCTCAGCGCGTCGTACACGGCATCCTTGGGCGCGTGAATGGCCCGCTCGGTCTGCTCGGGGATCACGCGCTGGTAGGGCGGGAACTGAGCGTCGACGAGCTTCACGCTGAACTGGAAGCCGCCCAGCGAGAAGAACGCGTTGGGTCCGCTCTGGGTCATGGCGAGCTCAGGAGACGCGTCGTCGGTCTTCTCGCCGCGCGCCTCGTCACACAGGCGCTTGAGCTCCTGGATCCCCTTGTTGGGGATCAGCATCGTCGCGGTCGCGTTCTTTCCGGAGACGGTGACCTCCATCTTGCTCAGGCGATGGCCGTCCGTCGTTACCATGCGGACACGCTCGCCCTCCCACTCGAACAGCGCGCTGTTGAGGTGCAGGCGGGTCTCGTCGGTCGAGATGCTGAAGTGCGTCTTGCTGATCAGGTCGTGCAGCGTATCCACGGGGAGATTCATCGAGGGCGCTGAGTCGTCGGGAGCGGGGAGCTTCGGGAACTCGTCACCGGGGATACCATGCAGGGTGTACCGACGAGCGGAGCCGACCGCACGAATCGTAGTCGCTGCACCCTCGGAGGTGCTGATCGACACCTGCCCTTCGGGCATCATCTTCACGCGGTCGAAGAGATCTCGAGCACCAACGGCGATCGTGCCGGGCTGCTCGACCTCGGCCTTCACCGAGCCACGTACCGCGACGTAGAGGTCCGTCGCCGAGAGCTGAATCGAGCCGTCACGAGCCTCGAGCAAGACGTTGCCGAGGACCGGCATGGTGCTCTTCTTGTCGGCCACTCCCTGACAGCGATTGAGGATGCGTAGGAGGTCCTTCTTGCTGACGACGACGTGCATGTGGGCCTCACGTCTAGTCGTGGATTTCGCTGAGGGCTACCGTTGAGAGACCCCTGCTCCGTACGTTTTTTCTACTGAACGGTCTGCCAGGATCCAAGGGGGCTGACTACTCTAAGAGATCTATGGAAATTTAAATTTAGGGTCGTTGTAGTAGGGCCTGTGGAGACCGGGGAAAACTCTGTAAGGACATGAAATTACGAGAGAAATGCGTCCACTCCCATGGGGACGGATGCTGGTAGTGGGATGTAGGCTACTTGGGTACCGATCCGCGACCTCTGGGTTCTCCCGGATCCGTACCCCAGCTCTCAGCAGGGTTTTCCCAAAGCTATCCCCAGGGTGTGGATATCATTCTTCGGGTGGGTCGTCCTGTAAATGTGATCTTCTCGTCCTCGCCGAGCACAAAGCTGCGTGGCGACTGGAGTGCGGCGCCTCGCAAGAGCCGACGCACCAGACCGAGGCGCGAGGTAGTTGCGCGGGCGGATGGAGGTGCTCCGGCGAGATCATGGGCTCGTGGTCGGGCCCAGCGCCGCGTCCACGGCCTCAGGACGCCGGGCTGCCCAGCTGCTGGTTGAGTCGGGCGGCGGCGTCCAGCAGGCCGCGTCGCGCCTTCTCGAACGTCTTGGGGCCGATGTCGCCTCGGGCGTGTGCCTGGGTCAGGCGCACCAGCTCGTCGAGGATCAGCTCCTGGGCTTCGATCAGCTCTTCTGGTGCCTTCTCGTCCTTGTGATCCGGATCTCGACGCAGGGCGAAGAACAGGCCCGCGGCGACGACCGCGATGGCGATCCCGACCGCGATCCAAGCGCCTGGTCCGCGAGTGGGGATGCCACTCAGGGTGATGGTCAGGCGCTCGAGCGCGCCGTCTCCCGGCTGCATGCGCTTGATGGTCACCAGGTTGCGCGAGCCATCGTTGCCAGCCATGGGCTTGGCAGCGTCGAAGCCTGCTACCTCCAGGTCCATCGTCTGGGGTGCGGCGGCGATCACCTGCATCTGACCGACCCGCGGCGGCAAGCGGATGTCGAAGCTCCGGCGCTCGGTCTGATCGTTCGGCACCTGAAACGTGAAGCCGACCTCGTGTTGCCCTGGGGTAAAAGTGCCCCGCAGTACCACGCGATCGTCGATGTTCTCGAAGCGGATGTCGCTCATCGCATCCTGGGCACGGAAGGCCTTCCAGCCCTGAGGCAGGCCGATGCTGACGTTCTCCGGCACCCAGGCGGTGCGCCCGATGTTGAACACGCGGAACATCACCTCGAACTGGAAGACGTCGTCTCGGGTCTCGACGAACAGCATGCCGAACATGCCGAGGCGCGTCGCCGCCAGATCTCTCACCACGTCGTAGAGGTGCAGGATCACCTGTTGCCCGTTGTTCTCGTCGAGGTTGAACGGGGGCGCCGCGAAGTTGGCTCCGTCGCGGGTGACGCTGATGCGATACGAGTAGCTCGTGTCGTGTCCAGGCAGCTTGTCGAAGCGCACGATGCCGCTGGCGTCCGAGGTCGCCGTGCGGTGCTCTCGATCCTCCCCTGCGGCGACCGACTGGCGCAGGATGCCGAGCTTCACCTCGACGCCTGGCAACGCCTTGCCGTTCGCGTCCACGACGTGGACCTCGATGGTGTGCTTCGGTACCAACGGACTCGGGGTGCTTCGGTCCGGTACGGGGTTGAAGCCGAGCTCGCTGTCGCTGGGGCTCACCCTGGGGTGACCCGCTGGCATGCCGGCGCCCGGCGCAGCAGAGGCGCCTGGCGCAGCAGAGGCGCCTGGCGCAGCGGCAGGCTTCGGCACAGCGGCAGGCTTTGCTGCGGGCGCTGCGCCGGCTGCTGGCGTTTGCGCGGAGCTCGGTAGCGTGATCAAGGCGACGACGCAGGCGATCAGTCGCGCGAAGTGGGCGATGTGAAAACGCTTCATGGCGTCAGTCCTGCTCCACGGGCGCCGCAACGCCGCACACTGGACACGCATCCTGGGAGTCCGGGTAGACAGCGGGGCAGGCGCTGCAGAGGATCTGGTTTGCTTCCGCGAGGTGTGAGTTGCAGCCACTACAGCGGGTGTTTTCAAGCGGGTTTCGCGTTTCGCAGACCTTGCAACGTCGGCTCGGTCCGCCGCTGACCGGCGGCGTCCTGACGGGGTCGTCCACGAACCCTTCGTCGGCTGCTTCGCCATCGGGCGACACCTCACCGGCTTCCTCGGCTGGCTGCTCCAAGTCTTCCGCGGGGTCTGTCTCCAGGTTGGTATCGTCGTCCGCGTCTTCCGTGGCCTGTGCTCCGGCCTCGTCCGCCTCGTCCTCCGCCGCGTGGTCGTCCGCTGGCCGCTGGCCCCGTGCCTTGGACTTTGCGGCGTTCAAGGCTGCCTGCATCAGCACTCCCTCGACCCGCTCGCGGTTCTCCGCGGACAGCTCGGAGAGCGCGTCCTCCGTCTCCTCGTCGTAGACGAGACGCGCATCGGGGTCGGCCTCGAGCAGCTTCAGCTTGAACAGCTGCTCGGCGCGCTTGCGAGACTCCCCCTCGACGTCGCTCAGCTGCTGCAACAGCCGCTTGGCCTCCGCCCGATACCGCGCGGAAAGATCCTTGTAGTCGGCGTCGCTGATCTTGCCGATGTTGTGCTCGAACTCGAGGTCCTTCAGGGCGCGCAGCGTGGCCCGCTTCTGCTCCAGCTCTGCGCTGGGCGCTGCCAGACTGAGCGCTTCGTCCAGGTTGAGGTCCGCCTCGCCAGTCAGGCTCTGCACCGAGGCCCAGAAGGCCGAGATCACCAGCAGCAGAAACGAGCCAGCCAGGACCAGGAGCGCCGTACCCACGCCGGCGTAGAGGCCGGTGCCCAGCGCGACGACCAGGATGATCGGCACTGCCCAGACCTTGTGGCGACCTGCGACCTCGAACACCTCGTCGAGCTTGGTCGGCGCCGCGGGCTCGGAAGCCACGACGGCCTTCGTGCGCGACGACCGATACTCGCGGCTCGAATCGGGCCGCTCGAGCTCATCCTGGCGCCGGGCTCCGGCGGTCGGTGGATCGGTCGAGATCGAGCCAGACCGGCGCTTGCCGTCCTTCTTTGGCCCAGACTTCGCGCGCTTGTCGGCTTTGGAGCCGGACTTGCGCTTGGACTTCGAGACGGACTCTTCGCGTTCACTCATGCGGCGCTCAGGCGGGCTTCTTGGGGCCGCTTCGCTGGAAGCGGGCCCTGCGGCGCCGTCGATATACACCGACCACGGTGCCGACGCCCAGCACGAGACCACCCGCGGTGGCCCCGAGCATCTCCCACGGCAAACGGCTGAGCTCCGGCATCTCTCCGGGAGCGGCCCGGGCGCTGGGAGGGGCGCGCGCCGTGACGGTGTGCGCCGAGGCGCTGGCCGGCGCCGCGGCGAACAGCAGCGCGAACATCAGGCCCGTCGCCGCACCCATTCCGACTCGCGCGTAGCTCAGCACCGTGGCTTCACTCAGGCTGACGTCAGGCCAGAGGCTGACGATGGCGCCGATGATCAGGATGCCGACGCCCAGCCAGATCCAGCTCACCATCGGGTTCACGTGCAGGTGGAACGTCGCACGCTTGCTGCTGGGATCTGCCGAGCCGAGGATCGAGTAGAAATCCGCGCGGAAGCCGCGGAGGATGCTGACCTCGGTCGTTGGCATCCCCCCCTTGCGGTAGATGAACTTGGCGGGGCTGGCTTCGCCGATCAGCGTGCGCTTGCCATCGCTCGAGACGTGAGACACCAGCATGTCTGCGAAGATCATGCGTTTGGTGGTGTCCACTTCCATCCGCGGCCCCTTGTACTGCACCTCGTAGTCGCGCAGCTGGTAGGTCTGGCCCGGCATCAGGCTGACCTCCTTGTCGGCGCCCCACGATCGTCCGACGAAGCCCATGAACATGAAGATGATGCCGAAGTGCACCACGTAGCCGCCGTAGCGGCGCCGATTCTTGCTCACCAGTCGCAGCAGCGCGGTGAAGGCGCCTTCCCTGGTGTTGCGCATACGGGCCGCGGTGCCGCGCTGGAACTCCTGGACGATGACCGCCACGTTGAAGGCGCTCAGCGAAACGATCAGCAGCGGCACCACCATGCCGAAGTAGCGCAGCGCCGGTCCGTACCAGGCATCCACGTAGAAGACGTCCTGCTCCACGATCGCGGGATAGCCCAGGCGGGTCCCCAGCAGCAGGTGCAGCGCACCGACCACCACCGCCACGATGGCGGGAATCGTCGCGGCTTTGAGCAGCGCCTCACCCGTGGTCTTGCGCCAGCCGAGCAGTGGCGCGACGCCCATCAAGAGGAACACGGCGATGCCCATCGGAGCGAGCCAGCGATTGTAGAAGGGCGCGCCGACGCTCACCGATTCCTTGTAAATCCACTCGCTGATCTTGGGGTAGAGCGTGGTGACGGCGATGAACACGGGGATCGCGACCAGCGCCCAGTTGTTGAGCACGAACGCGGCCTCACGGCTGGCCACCGACTCGATGTGGGACTCGCTCAGCAGCTTCGGGATCCTGAGCACGATCAGCAGCGTGCTGACGAACAGGATGAAGACCATGAAGTAGACGAAGAAGATGCCGATCTCGCTCTGAGCGAACGAGTGCACGCTCGCGATCATCCCCGAGCGAGTCAGGAAGGTGCCGAAGATCGTGAGGAAGAAGGTGAAGCAAATCAGGAACAAGTTCCATACTTTGAACATCACGCGACGCTCTTGGATCATGGTCGAGTGGAGGTAGGCGGAGGCCGTGAACCAGGGCAGGCAGGCGGCGTTCTCCACTGGATCCCAGGCCCAGTAGCCGCCCCAGCCAAGCTCCTCGTATGCCCACAGCATGCCGAGGGCGTTGCCGATGCTGAGGAACAGCCAGGCGAACAGCATCCACTTCCGCGCGGCATTGATCCACTCGTTGTCGAGGCGCCCGGTGACCAGCGCGGACATGGCGAAGGCGAACGGGATCGAGCAGCCCACGAAGCCGATGTAGAGGCTTGGTGGGTGGATGATCATGTAGAAGTTCTGGAGCAGCGGGTTCAGGCCCTCGCCGTCCAGCTTTCCGCCACCGATCGCCACCTCGAAGGGGTTCGCCGCGAACAGCATCAAGACCCCGAAGAAGCTGATGATCACCATCAGGGTCGCGATCACGTACGGCTGGAGGGCGCGGTACTTGCCCCGCATCCAGGCCACGCAGCTCGACGTGTAGATCGCCATCAGGAACGACCACCAGAGCAGCGAGCCATCCTGGCCTCCCCACAGCGCCGTCAGCAAGTACGGATCGGTCATCGACCGATCGGAGTAGCGAGCTACGTATCTGATGCGGAAATCATGCGTGATGAACGCATACGCCAGGAGCAGCACCCCCAACCCGATCAACGCACAGGTTCCGTACGCTCCCCAGCGCGCGGCGCTGAGCAGCCTCGGGTTTCCCCGCGCAGATGCGACCGATACCGCGAAGGTGTAAGCCGCTGCGACCAGCACGGCGTACAGGACCCCAGTGCCAAACTCCGGAAGTGTCTCCCACATGACGTAGGGGCACTCTACCTCGAATCGCAGCGGAGGCCGGGACCCTGGGGAGGAATCCTGCTCGGCGCTTTGTCGCAGGGGGTCGCACCACCCGTTCGTGCGGGTGGACGGGGTCGCGCGTCCACGTCGAAACGCTGCTTACTTCGCGTCGTCGTGGAGCTGCTGGAGCTGACCTTTCGCCTTGCCCAGGTCCTGATTCAGCTGGTTGAGCGCGTCCTGAGCGTCGGCCGCGTTGTCTGCGGCCCCCAGCTTGCGCAGGCTGACTCGCAGACGATTCAGGCTGCTCCCGAACTCGAGCGCGCGCGCCAGCTTGCGCTTGGCCTTCGCCTTGCGCAGCTGACGGATGTCCTTGGTCAGCTGCTTGCGCACCCGCTTCAGATCGGCGTTCGCAGCCTTCGCAGCCTCGGCGCAGCCCACGGTCTCGTCCTTCAGCTTGCAGGGGACGCCGCTCGCGTCGATCGCCTCGATCGTCTTGCTGAGCTCCTCGAAGCGCTCGACCAGCGCCGACTTGGCCTGAACTGCAGGGGGCTGGGCAGGCGCCTCGTCCGCTGCTCGCGCAGGGCCTGCCACAGCGAGGCTCGCCGTCCCCAGGAGAGCAGCGAGCAGACCGAGCGTCACCCAGCGCTGCATGGGACGCGAACGTTCATCAACTTCTGCCATAGCCGCCATCAGTTTACGTGGGTGAGCCTTGCGCCTCCCTCGAAAACTCTCACAAAGCGCCGAGTTCGCTGCTCTCACCCCCAAAAATTCAGGCATTTCTTGGCCGGACTCCCGGGGGCTCGGGAGCAGGCGATCCACGCCTGGGCTTCGATGTCTGTACGCATGCGCACCCTTCACGGGGCGCCTTGGAAGCCGGGTCTGGGGGTGAGTCGCGCGGAAAGGACCCACGACTCGCGCGTGGTCCCGCCGCTCAGTCCGCGCCCACGACCGTGCCCACGTCCTCGCCCTTGGCGACGGCGCGGATGTTTCCGGGCATCATCTTGAACACGCGGATCGGCATGCCGTTCTCGCGGCACAGCGTCACCGCCGTGGAGTCCATGACTCCAAGGTGCTGCGAGAGGAACTTGTCGTAGCTGACCTCGCGGTACATCTTGGCGTCCTCGTGCTTGCGCGGGTCACGATCGTAGATGCCGTCGACCTTGGTCGCCTTGAACAGCGCGTCGGCGCGGATTTCCATCGCGCGTAGCGCGGCAGCCGTATCCGTGGAGAAATAAGGATTGCCGGTGCCCGCCGCGAAGACCACGACGTAACCACGCTCCAGGTGACGGATCGCGCGGCGCCGGATGTAAGGCTCCGCGACGTCGCGGATTTCAAGCGCCGTCATCACTCGGGTCTTGGCGCCGCTGTTCTCCAGCGCGTCCTGCAGGGCGAGTGAGTTGATCACCGTCGCCAGCATGCCCATGTAGTCGCTCTGGGCGCGATCCATGCCCTCGCTGGCTCCCTTGAGGCCCCGGAAGATGTTGCCGCCACCCACCACCAGCCCGAGCTGGACTCCGGTCCTGGCGACCTCGGCGATCTCCTTCGCGGTGTTCTTGAGGGTGGCGGTGTCGATGCCGAAGCCGCCCTCTTTCCCGCAGAGCGCCTCACCGCTCAGCTTGAGGACGATTCGACGGTACTTGAGATCTCCAGAGTCGCTCACGAGCCGCTTCCTACTCACGCGAACTTGGGCGCGCAACCATCGCCGCCGCACCGGTGGAGTTTCGTCAGAGGCCCGACGAGAACAGGGTGGAATCTTGCGCTCGGGGCCTGCCTGGTGCCTGGCGCTACCTGGCCGTGCGTAGTATCCCCGCCTCTGATGCGCGCTGCCCCACAGCTCTGGTCCCAGGTCGGGACCCGGTCGTCGATCGCCAGCCGTGTGCTGCGTCACACGCTGCTCGTCGCGTGCGTCGGCCTGGCAGGCTGCAGTGGTTGTGACGACGGGAGCGTGGGGCAGGTGCCTTCCGCCAGCGCGAGCAGCGGTCCATTGCCTCCCGAGCTCGCGGCGAAGGTGCTCGCGAAGGTGGGAGACCGCGAGATCACCCTGGGTGAATACGCGGCGACCCTGGAGCGCATGGATCAGTTCGAGCGGCTCCGCTACCAGTCACCCGACCGACGAAAGCAGCTGCTCGACGAGATGATCCAGGTCGAGCTCCTGGCGCAGGAAGCCGAGCGGCGCGGTCTGGACAAGCGTCCCGAGACCCAGGAGCGGATCCGCATCATCCTGCGCAACGAGGTGCTCAAGAAGCTGCGCCGCGACGTGCCAGGCCCCGAGTCCGTCACCGAGGCGGACGCGCGCAGGTACTACGAGAAGCACCGCGATGACTTCCGGGAGCCAGAGCGGCGCCGGGTCGCCGTGATCGTCTCGAGCGATGAAGCCAAGGCCAAGGCGTTGCTTGCCCAGGCCACCAAGGCGACGCCGATGCAGTGGGGCAAGCTGGTGATGGAGAACTCCCTCGAGAAGCCGCCCAACCCTTCTCCGACGGCGCCGCTCGAGCTCGCTGGCGACCTGGGTATCGTCTCTGCGCCGGGCGTGGAGCGGGGCGCGAACCAGCGCGTCCCCCCGGCGGTGCGCGCAGCGGTGTTCAAGATCTCCAAGATCGGGGAGGTGCACGACGCCGTGGTCGAGGACGATGGCAAGTTCTACATCGTGCGCATGATCGGCAAGACCGACGCGCGGGATCGCCCCTTCAAGGAGGCCGAGCGCAGCATCCGCGTGTCTCTGGTGCAGGAGCACATCCGAGCGGCAGAGCAGAAGCTCGAGAAGGAGCTGCGCGAGAAGTACCCCGTGAAGATCGATGATCAGGCGCTGGAGAAGGTGCGCTTGCCCGATCAGCAGCCCAAGGACGCCGCGCCGACTCCCTCGGCCGCGCCATCGAGTTCCTCGGGGAACTAACCATGCAGCTGCGTGTCGCGACGACTTCGCCCCTGGACTGGCGCTGGCAGCTACGCAACTCGATCTCCAGCGTCGAGCAGCTGACTCAGCGTCTGAGACTGACAGCGGAGGAGCAGCAGGGCGCTGAGCGCGCGGTCAGCCAAGGCTTTCCCATTGGCATCACGCCTTACTACTTCGACCTGATCGACCCGAACGACCCCAGCTGTCCCATCAGGCGGCAAGTCGTGCCGCATCGCGCGGAGGCCGACGAGGTGCCTGGTGACCTCCGAGATCCGCTGGGTGAAGAGGCGCACTCGCCGGCGCCGGAGCTGGTGCAGCGCTATCCAGATCGAGCGCTGCTCCTGGTGACCGACCAGTGCGCCGTGTATTGCCGCTTCTGCACGCGGAGTCGGATGGTCGGCGCCGGTGAGGGGCCGCGCGCCGATCAGCGACTCGAGCCAGCGCTGGCCTACCTGCGCAGCCACCCAGAGGTGCGCGACGTGATCCTCAGCGGCGGCGACCTGCTCAGCATGGCCACGAGTCGCGTGCAGCGGGTGGTCGAGTCGGTGCGCGCCATCCCCAGCGTGGAGACCATCCGGCTGGCGACGCGCGTGCCCGTGGTGCTGCCGATGCGCATCGACGGCGAGCTGCTCGAGGCCTTGCGCCCGTTTCATCCGCTGTGGGTGATGACCCACTTCAACCACCCGAAGGAGCTGACTCCCGAGGCGCGGGCCGCGCTCAACCGCCTCGCCGACGCCGGCTTCCCCGTGATGAATCAGAGCGTCCTGCTGCGCGGTATCAATGACCGCGCGGAAACACTGGAGGCGTTGTTTCGCGGCCTGATCCGCGAGCGCGCCCGACCCTACTACCTGCTCCAGGCCGATCCAGTGCGTGGTACCGGGCACCTGCGCACGCCCCTCGACGTGGGTCTTGCGATCATGGATCGGCTGCAAGGCCGCCTCACCGGGATCGCGCTACCGAAGTTCATCGTCGACACCCCGGGCGGCATGGGCAAGGTCCCGGTGTTGCCCGAGTGGGTCGTGCAGCGCCGTGCGGCGACCGACGCCGCCCCTGGCTCCACCACGCTGCGCACCTGGCGTGGCGCGCTGGTCGACTACGTCGATCCGCCTGCTCGCGGTCGCTGCTAGCCAGTGGTACGGCGATTCGGTCGTGTCGGTTCGTGCGGTGTAAGCCGTTGGAGGACCGCGCGTTCACTGGCCATGTCGAAATGGACGAGCTGGGTGAACTGCGCCGCGCTGAGCTGCTTCTGCGCGCTGCTGGTGCTGGGCAGCGTGGGCTGCATGGGGAAGTCGGATGACGCGGGGGCCGTGACGCAGGCCGCCTCGGCGCCCGCCGACGACAGCGCCAAGTCAGGCGAGATCGCAGGCGTGGCCGAGCGCAAGGTGATTCGCAAGGCCGAGCTGGAGCTCCAGGTGAAGTCGCTGAGCGACGCCCAGCGCACGGCCACCGACGTCGCGAAGAAGCACGGCGGCTACGTCGTCAGCTCCGAGCGCCGCGGCACCGATGCGGCGCGCGACCAGCGCCTGCGCGTCGTCTTGCGCGTGAAGGCGGACGAGCTGGATACCGCGCTGAACGAGCTACGCGCGATCAAGCAGGGGGAAGCCAGCGAGCACATCTCCAGCGAAGACGTGACCGACGAGTGGATCGACCTCGAGGCGCGGCTGAAGACGCAGAAGGCGCTGGAGAACCAGTACCTCGAGATCCTGAAGGGGGCGAACAAGGTCGAGGACCTGCTCGCGGTGCAGAAGCAGCTCTCCGATGTCCGTACGGAAATCGAGAAGCTGGAGAGCCGCAAGCGCTTCCTCGACAAGTCGGTCAGTCTATCGACCATCACCGTCGATTTCGAGCGGCCAGCGCCGCTGGTGAGCGCCTCCTTCGCGGCGATTGGCGACGGCTTCAAGCAGGCGGGCGCCGACGTGCTCAACGTCGGAGGCGCCACCTTGGTCCTCATCATGCGCTTCGTGGGCGTGATGATCCCGCTGATCTGCCTGGTGTTCTTGCCCGGTTTCTACCTGGGGCGCTGGTTCTTGCGTCGCGTGGGCGCGCTGAAGCTGCCGGTCGACGCCGAGGCGAAGTAGGACCTCATCGGTCACGCCGAGGTTCGACGGACGAAGCTCCGAGGTGGCTCTCCGTCATCACGCCCTGGTCGACTCCGGGGCCGCGTGCCTCGAGCCCTACTTCGGCACGATGATCGGGTCGCAGTTCGTGAACTGGAGGCTGGTGTCGATGCGGAAGTGACTGGACTCGATACGTCTTTCCGCGTGGAAGAGGTCCAGAGGATAGGTGCCGCCGACCTCGAGTCCGAACTCGGCCGCGATGTCATCCAGGTTCACCGAGTCGGAGAGCTCCGGGTGGAGGCCTCCCAGGTCGATCGCCAGCCGCTTGTTGATGAACACCCAGAGGTCGTCGTCGCCGGTGAACGTGAAGACCTCGCCGCCGTTGTACGCGAACTCGGTGTGCAGCTCGAAGGTGAAGTGGAAGTTGTGTTCACCGTCGTTGTACGCCTGGTAGTTGCCCCAGCCCTGGCCGTCGATGGGGAAGAACGCGCCGTTGTCGTAGCTGCTGATGCCGTTTGGCCCCTCCGTCAGCGGGACCGTGAACTGAAGCGTCTTGTTCACGCCGTCGGTGTCTCGGTACCACTGATCGAAGTCTTGCTTGCTCGTCGTCTCCTGCCCCTCGCTCCCGACGTATGCGCCGCTGGGTTTGTAGACAGGCTTCAGGTCGGCACCCAGCTGATCCTCGACGATGCCCTTGGAGGCGGCGTTGCCCGTGAACGCCTGGAAGTCGGGGTGCCCACCCGGCTCCTCCGCCGCCTTGAAGTCGCGCACCAGGCCGGTGAGGTTGGGATCGCACTTGCTCCCTGCGCTGCCGCCGGAGCCTCCAGTGTTCTGCCCACCGATGTTGAAGCTGCCACCAAAGCTGGTTCCGCCTGCTGAGCCTCCGTTCGCCGCCGAGCCTCCGTTGCTGGTGCTTCCTCCGCCTCCGACGGTGCTCCCGTCGTCCGAGCCGCCGCAGGCGACGGATCCGCAGCCGCCAAACAGGATCAGGATTAGGGCAACGCGCTTCATCACAACCTCCAAGCTGGAGGTCCATTCTAGTTCTGCTGGAAGCTCGAGTCGGGGCCAAACCCAAGAATCTGCAGTGTATTGCGGATTTCAGGTGCTTCTGGTGGCCGAAATGCAGCTCCCCGCGGGTTTGGGGGTGAGGTGCGCCTCGAGGTCGGCGCGCGGTTTCGTGCAGGCGATGCACGAAACAAACCGGAAACGTTGCCTGCAACCCCTCAGAATCTCGAGCAAAGCCCTGCCCGAAACGGCGCGCTGTGCAGGCTGACTCAAGAGCCCCACCGTGGTAGCAGCCCGAGCGCCATGTCGTCCGATAACAGCTCCCCGTCCGCTGATCCCACCCTGGCAAAGCTCGATGCGTTGAACGCCCAAGCCCTCGAGGGCGGCGGCAAGGCGCGCATCGAGAAACAGCACGCCGCTGGCAAGCTTACCGCGCGGGAACGCATCGACCTGCTGCTCGATCCCGGCTCCTTCGTCGAGGTCGATCGCTTCGTCACTCACCGCTGTGGCGACTTCGGGATGAGCGAGCAGAAGGTGCTGGGCGACGGAGTCGTCACCGGCTACGGCGGGGTCGACGGCCGGAAGGTGTTCGTGTTCGCACAGGACTTCACGGTCTTCGGTGGCTCGCTGAGCGCCACCTACGCCTCCAAGATCTGCAAGATCATGGATCTCGCGATGAAGGTGGGCGCCCCGGTCATCGGACTCAACGACTCGGGAGGCGCGCGCATTCAAGAAGGCGTCGAGTCCCTCGCGGGCTACGCGGACATCTTCCTGCGCAACACCCTGGCGAGCGGCGTGATCCCACAGATCAGCGCCATCATGGGTCCCTGCGCAGGCGGCGCGGTGTACAGCCCGGCCATCACCGACTTCATCCACATGGTGGAGGAGTCGAGCTACATGTTCATCACCGGTCCCGACGTCATCAAGACGGTGACCCACGAAGAGGTGAGCAAGGAGGATCTG
>JAGQIY010001119.1 GCA_020430865.1 Myxococcales bacterium | reverse complement strand
GGTGAGCGCGACGATGATGTAGCTGTAGTTTCCAGGAAGCAGGTGGTGCCGAACGACCCACCACGTGCCCGCGCCGTTGACGCGGGCCGCGGTGACGTACTCCTCGCCCTTGAGGGACAGGGTAATGCCACGCACTATTCGCGCTAGTGACGCCCACCCAATGAACGAAATGATAAGCGACATCATGAAGAACACTTGCACAGGCGACCAGGTGTCCGGGACGGCGGCGCTGAACGCCATCCAAAGCGGAATCGTTGGGAAGCTGAGCAAGACCTCGATGCCGCGCTGGATGGCGTTGTCGACCCACCCTCCGAAGTAACCCGAAATCATCCCGACCACCGAGCCTATGATCATGGATATGGCGACGCCGAAAAGGCCCACGAGCAGCGAGACGCGACCTCCGTGAATCACTCGGGAAAGAACGTCGCGACCTTGGCTGTCCGTGCCGAGTAGGTGAACGCTACCGCCCTCAAAGCCGAAGAGACGGTGGGAAAGCGTCTGGCCGAACATGGAATATGACTCCGCCACAGGGAAGAGGTGCAGATACGCACGCCCGTTCGGATCGAATGCGTATTCACGCTTGAACGTTCGGGGATTGGTGGTCTGCTTCATCTGATAGGCGAACGGCCAATCGAGTTGCCCATCCGCTCGGACGACGCGCACCTCCTGTGGCGGCAGGTTGATCGCCGTCATGAAGCGCGCCGACGGCTCGTACGGTGCCGTGAACTCAGCAGGCAGGCAGATCGCATAGAGCAACACGATGACAACGAGTCCCGCGACCGCTAGCCAGTTGCGACGAAAGCGATGCCGGATTAGGGCGCCGTGCGACATCGCAACCGGTGCTGCGTCTCGCGCGTCGCCTACTTCGCCGATTTGGACGGATTCAGCCATGGGCGATCCGCGGGTCGAGCCAGGCGATGACTAGATCAGCGATTAGGTTCGCGACCACGAGGATCACCGTCAGCATCAGCAGTATCGTCGCGGCCAGGTACATGTCCTGCGCCATGAGCGCCTCGAAGAGCAGCGGACCGATCGTGTTCAGCTGCAGGACGATGGACGTGATGATCTCTCCGCCGATCACCGCGGGCAACGAAAGCGCCGTCGCCGAGATAACCGGATTGATCGCCGCCCTCAGCGCGTGAACCAGCACGATGCGGCGTTCGCGCAACCCCTTCATCCGCGCCGTCTGAACGAATGGATCCGGCAGGACTTCCAGCATGCGCGCCCGCACCACACGGAGCATTGCCGCGGCATGGGAGGCGCCGATGATTATGACCGGTAGCCACAGGTGCGCGAGAAGGTCTCCAAACTTCGCGAGGCTCCAGGGCTCGAACACATATGCTGGCGACTGGAGGCCAAACTGCGGAGCCCCTCCGATCACCGTGACCCAAAAGTAGATCGCCGAGATGGCCAGAAGGAAATTGGGAACAGCTAGAAACACGAATGTGGATAGTGTCACCACGTTGTCGGTTACTGAATAGGGCCGCATGGCAGTAATTACGCCTGCCCCAACCCCGACAACGAATGTGAAGATCACCGACGCAAGGGCTAGAACTAGGGTGAGCAACATGCGGTCACCAATAAGTTCGGAAACCGGACGACGCAGTGCCATGGAGTAGCCAAGGTCACCGCGAAGCAGCCCACCTACCCAGACGCCGTATCGCACATAGACCGGCTGACTGAGAGCGAAGCGCGCCTCGACATAGGCCAGCTCGCCTTCGATCTGGTCCGGCGTCATGTCCATCGCCTGCAGCTGTGCCCGATAGGTACTGAGGTAGCTCCCGGGCGGAAGTTCGATTGCCGCAAAACTTATGATTGAGGCGACAACGATCGTGAGCACCATGCCCAGCAGCCGGCGAAACACGTATCCCTGCATCTGCAAACCAACCTACTGTGAATGAGGAGCGGTGACGTGCGGGAGGGGCGCGCCACCGCCTTCGTAGGTTCCGCTACTTGCTGTGGAAGAACGAGCGCGTAGGGAACTCCTCGTCGCCAGTACCGATGACGAGTGTAGCTCCGTCCGGTGTATCTGAGCCGGGAACGTTGGCCAGATCCGTTCGGCTAATGAAGATCTTGGGAAGATCTTGAACTACTCCAAGAACAAAGAGAT
>JAGQIY010001118.1 GCA_020430865.1 Myxococcales bacterium | reverse complement strand
CTCGTCGTCCAGCTGCCAGCGCCGCAGACGACGGCCGCCGTGAGTGGTCCTGCCGTGGCAGGACCGAGTTCCGCCTCCGAGCGCAATATCCACGGGGATTCAGGCGCGGCCGAAGCAGCCGCCGGGGACTCGGGGGCCGGGGACTCGGGGCCGCCCACGCTTGCGCTGATCGTCGGCGGAGTGGGCGTGCTGGGGGTGATCTCCGGCGCCCTGACCGCGAGCCTCTCCCGCTCCAAGCGCGATCAGGCCGACGATCACTGCCCGGACAAGCGCTGCGACGCCGAGGGTGATGCGCTGATCGAAGACGGCAAGCAGCTCGCCACGATCTCCTGGGTTTCCTGGGTCGTCGGCGGCGCGGGGTTGATCGGCGGCACCTACCTCTGGCTGTCTCACGACTCGTCCAGCGCGATCGGGGTCAACGCTGGGCCGGGCAGCGCCGCGCTCCGCTATCGGCTGCGGTTCTGAGCGGGAGCTCAGAGCAACAGAGTCAGAGCAACAGACTCAGAGCAGCGCATCGGCATCGGCGCAGCCGGTCTTGCCCTCGAAGGTCGCGCATTTCAGGCCCAGCGGGTCGCAGGTCGGGTCGGCGGCTCCCGGATTGTCACACGGGATGATGCAGAACGAGTACGCCGGCTGATTCGGGCTCGAGCTGGGGCAGAACATCTGCTTGCCAGAGGCCGTGTGCGTGGGGCAGTCGGAATCGTTGCCGCACGGAATCCGACAAGTGCCCTTGTCGGAGAACGCGTCCGGGTAGCAGCTGCAGTCGGCCTGGGAGCAGTCGTCCAGCGGCTGCGGGTCGGCGCTGAAGTCGCAGATGCCGTCGGCACGACACTTCGTCGCGTTGTCGATGTAGCTGCAGTCGGAATCTTGCTTGCACTTGATGCTGCACACACCGACTCCGCTCCAGCTCCACTCGGCAGAACACTCGCTGCCCATGCGGCACTCGAAGCCGCTGAACTCCACGTCGCAGGTCGGGACGCAGGCGCCGTTCTGACCCACGCCGACGCACGTTCCGTCCTTGCCGTTCGGGCCCGTGCAGCCTGGGCTGTTGGCGTCGCAAGCCGAGGCGCAGCTCGGCGCGTTCACGCCGACGTAGAGAGCGAAGCTGCCCGCGGTCGACATGTCCTTGGTGCAGAAGAGCTCAGCACCACACTCACCGCTGCTCTGGCAGTGGGCGCCCCAGGGCTTGATGCCGCCGTCCGCCGTGGCGTCGTTGCCCGCGTCGACGGCTCCGCCGCTCCCTGCGCTGCCCGCCGTGCCGCCCTCGCCGCCCGTTCCGCCGCTCGCACCGACGCCGGCCCCTCCGGCGCCCGTCACTCCTCCAGAGGCCGACTCGTAGCCATCGAAGCTGGGGGGGAGGACGCAGCGCACGAGCAGCGTCGTGCACAGCAGCCCGCCGATCAGGGAGAACAAGCGGCTCACCCGATTGGAGGGGCGTCGAAGGGACCCCGGACGGGGCGGGGAATCGAGCGGCGCTCGAGCTTCCTCTGGGTCCGGAGACGCAGGCATCCTGGCGAGGATAGTCCGAAGCCTTGCGATGCGTAAGTGAAGCCGCTACGCCGGAGGATATGCTGACCCGTCGTTCGCGCCGAATCGCCCACAAATCGCTCAGCCCTCGCGCCGCTTCCCTGGCCCTCGCTGGCCTCCTGCTGGGCAGCCTGGGCTGCAAGAAGCTCGATGAGCTGACCGGCGAAGCAAAGGCCGAAGCCTCCGCCGCGGCAGCGCCGGCGTCTGCGGGCGTCCCTCCTACCAGCGAGTCTGCGGCCGGAGACAAGTCGGGCACCGTGCCGATGCCACTTGCCGTGGGGCAATGGGCAACGTTCAAGACGACGCGCGATGGCAAGCCCGGTGGAGACGTGACCTACCGGGTCACGGGCAAGGAGGACAGCGCCTTCTGGATTCAGATCGACATGGAGCAGCCCGGGGGCAAAGCCACCCAGGTGAGTATCCTCATGGATTTCAAGGACGGACGCTCGTCCAAGGACTTCGACGTCAAGCGGGCGAAGGTCCAGCTGCCGACGGGGCAGACGCACACCATCAGCGGTCCGATGCTCGACATGGCGATGAAGGGCTTCTCCGGGCAGCTCGCGGCGCTCGCGATTGACAGCCTCGAGGGGTTGCCGCAGGAAGACGTGACGGTGCCCGCCGGCGAGTTCAAGGGTTGCTACTACCGGGACTTCGACGTGAAGGTGATGAACATCCACTCCAAGGGCCGGGTGTGGAACCACACCAAGGTGCCGATCAACGCCATGATCAAGAACGAGAGCACGACCAACGGCAGCAAGGTGGTCTTCGAGCTGAAGGAGTTCGGCACCAAGGCCGAGCCGTGACGCTCATCGTGCCGAGCGCGCCGGAGCTCGACTCTGCGACCGCAGAGGAGTTCATGCGCGCCGCCATCGCCGAGGGCAAGCGGGCGCTCCCGGCCTGCTTGCCGAATCCGCCCGTGGGCTGCGTGCTGGTGCGTGACGGACAGATCATCGCTCGTGGCTTCACTCAGCCGCCGTTCGAGTACCATGCGGAACCAATGGCCCTCAGTCAGGTCGAGGGCGATCTCGAAGACGTCACGGCCTTCGTCACCCTGGAGCCTTGCTCCTTTCATCAGCGCACTCCGTCCTGCGCGAAGCAGATGATCGCGCGGCGCGTTGGTGCGGTCTATGTCGCGCTCGTCGACCCTCACCCGCGAAATCAGGGAGCGGGCCTGCAGATGCTGCGCGACGCCGGCATGCGCGTGACGGAGAATTTCCTCACGGAAGAAGCCGCGCCCGATCTCCGGCCCTACCTGCACAAGCCCGAGAGCTGAGCCCTCGAGGCCCTTCCCGCCCGGCGTCCTTGGCCAATCGAAGCTCGGTCGGGGGTGAGAGAGCGTCGAAGCCCGCCATTTCTCCGCGTCAAACGCGCCGGAAGCCTCCCCCGCGCCCAAGCGCTTGACCAATCCCCGTTTGCCTCTCAATATCCCGCCCATCGCGGCAAGCCGCGACCCCGCGCCCCTAGCTCAGCTGGATAGAGCATCGGACTTCGAATCCGCAGGTCCCCCGTTCGAATCGGGGGGGGCGCGCCGCTCGCGGAGGCCAGCGAAGCTGGCCGGAGCGAGGGGTCCTAGCGGATGTGCTCCGCCGCAGGTTCACTTGCGCCTGTCGGCGCGTGCGCGCTTCCGCGCGCAGGCGTCGGGCGACCACGCTTGACAACTACGGAGTCCGAAGTTAGGACTCCGAATATGAGCTCGAGGAAGCGTCTGCCCTATTTCGATGAGCACTCGGAGCCCATCGAATCCCGTATCGCGACGGGGCTCCACAAGCTGGGCCTGGCGATGAAGCAACAGGATTGGCAGCAGGCCAATCAGGCTGGGCTGTCGGCGACCCAAGGGCAGATCCTCGCGGCACTGGTAGGCGAGGGACCGCTGACCGGTTCCGAGCTGAGCAAGCGCCTCGGCGTCACCCTGCCGACCGTCAGCGATTCGGTGAAGGTCCTGGCAGCGAAGCAACTGCTCGTGAAGAAGCCAGATCCGCGGCACCCCAGAGCGAGCTTGCTCGAACCGACGAAGCAGGGCGCAGCGCTGGGCAAGAGCGCCCGCTCCTGGCCGGAGTTCATGGCGGAAGCCGTGGGTGAGCTCAGCAATGAAGAACGCAGCGTGTTCCTGAGTGGCGTCGTTAAGATGATCCGTCAGCTCCAGGAGCGGGGGCAGGTGCCCCTGAGCGGCATGTGCGTCACCTGCACGCACTTCCGACCCCACGTACGACAAGGCAAGACGCCCCACCACTGTGCGCTGGTCGACGCGCCGCTGGCCGCCGATCAGCTCAGGCTGGATTGCCCGGATCAAGAGCTCGCTCCCGAGTCTCAGCGTGAGGAAGCCTGGCGGCGCTTCCAAGGTGCCGTGTAACCAGTAAATTACCGCGCGGATAGTCGCGCGAGGAGGTCCTCGGCCTCCACGATCCCCGGCGCCGAGAGTGTCTCGGTGTCCGCATGGCGGAGCTTTGTCCGCAGGAGAAACGAAACATGTCTACGATCCCCGGCTACACCCACGGGAGCAGCGCCCTCGCGCGCTCTCCGGTCTCCCTCGAAGACTTCGGTCGCATGCAACAGAGCGTGCTGTTCGACGCGGAGGACCTGCGCTACCTTCGCGCGTCCCACGCCATCCTGAAGGATCAGGTCGAGGCGATCCTGGACGTCTGGTACGGCTTCGTCGGGAGCCAACCCCACCTCTTGGCATCCTTCACGAACCCGAGGACCGGAGAGCCAGTCCCCGAGTACCTCGATGCCGTGAGGAAGCGGTTCGGTCGCTGGATCCTGGACACCGCCCAGGCGAACTACGATCAAGCCTGGCTCGACTACCAGCACGAGATCGGGTTGCGACACCACCGCGCCAAGAAGAATCGGACCGATGGCGCCGACTCCACGGCGATCGTGCCCTTCCGCGATCTGTTCGCGCTCATCTTCCCAGTCACCTTCACGCTCAAGCCATTCCTCGCCAAGGCGGGGCACTCCGAAGCGGACGTCGAGCGCATGTACCAGGCGTGGCTCAAGTCGTGTCTGCTCCAGGTGACGCTCTGGAGTCAGCCATACGTCAGGGAAGGTGACTTCTAGTCTGTGCGAGACCGCTGCGTTCGCACGACCTGGGGCGCAGCCCGTGCGCGGCCGAGCGCGCCGCGGGGGGGAGCAGCGCTCGCTCCCCCCCAAAAAGGAACGCCTCTTCGAGCGAACCTACTCAGTCGCCTCGACGGCTTCGACCAGCCAAGCGCCTCGGTGCTTGCGCAGGTGGAAGTCCACCGGCTTCGGCCACGCGCGGCACGGTTTGGTCGGCAGGGCGTAGGGATCGGCGCAGGTGACGCGGACACGAGTTTGGTCGTCGCCGTTGCCTGGCAGAGACTTGCTCCGGAAGGGCTTCGTCGCGCTGTGCTCCTGCAAGCCGGCGCGAACCGCTCTGGCCAGGCGCGCGTGCTCCCGCTGCAGCGTCGTAGCGGCAGCGACCGCGGTCCCCTCGCGCGCCGATGACCAGGGCGCCCAGAGCCAGTCGGCGACCAGATCCTGAGGCACGGAGCTGGCAGCAAAGCGCTGAATCAGCTTTCCCGAGACGTACTCGAGCTCCAGATTGTATCCGCGAGGTATTCCCGTGTCATAGAAGACCTGCGTGCCCCCCGCGTAGCCGAAGCGGATCTGGTTGTCCCGGATCTCGATGGCGTCGAACTCACATCGCCTCGCGCCCAGGTCGCGCGCGAAGAGCGACTCGGGAGCATGCGGGTCGACGCTAGCCCTGTACACGCGGAAACGCTGCTGGCCCCAGCACGACGTGTACCAGAAGTCGGCCATCTGCACGACCAGCAGCGGCTCCTCGACGCCTTTCGGGTGAAACAGTCGACTGGACTCCACCACCAGGCGATCGCGGACGCCAGGTCCTCGCCGGGTCAGGTTGATCTGCGTCTCCATCTGCTCGTCTCGCCAGGCGAAGACAGCGACTGCATCGCCGTTCTCGGTTCCATACGCGACCAGCACGTGGTCATCGAGCAAGTCGACGGAGAGCTGCTCCGAGAAGGGCAGTTCGTCTTCCTTGGGAGGAGCTTCGTTGAGCAGTGCGATCTGTTGGACGAGTTCCTTGGAGTCGCGCCTCGCCCCACAACCCGACTGGAAGAGCTGGCCGAGCCTCACACGAATCACCTCCGCGAGGGCGCGCTCGGGTTCGGCCGCAGGGGTCGTGTTCGCGAGGTGATAGGCTTCGCCGAACCGCTTCTTCTGTTGCTCCGTCGGTGCAGGGCAGGGCGGTGGGTTCGACGCTGGAGCGCCATCACGCCTTGAATGGAGCGTCGCCGTCGTGCTCGCGGGTGAACCCGCGCTGGTGGCGGTCGAGGGAACACTTTCCGACAGGGCGCGCGGAGCATGGGTCTGAGCTGGCTGATTCGGAGCGCAACCCAGAACCAGCCAGAAGGTGGGAAGAAACAGCAGCCAAACCTGGACCGAGCGTCGCATGCGCCTGGGCTACGCCAGACCGTGACACGACGAGGACGAGCGACATGCACAGGGTTCGGGCCATGGGATCCCGAAGGGCTGCCTAGTCGGGCAGCAGGGCGTCCACGACCAGGTCGTCGTGGATCAGCTGATCTTCGCACAGCTCGAACGGATACGCGCGGCGCCCGACGAAGCAGAACCACTGGTTTTCTGGGCGTGTTCCGAGAAGCTCCAGGTCCCCGCCGGCGTTCCTTGCCTCCACGAGTCGTGGCCCGCGGAACCACAACGTGGCTCTGGGCTTCAGTTGCTCATCGAGGAGCAGAACGGCGGCTCCTTCGCTCACCAGGCTCCTGTCTCCGTGTGGCGAGAGACTGACCAGCTTCGCGCGGTGGGCGCTCTCGATCCGATCGCTCGCGGAGATCAGTCGGACCTCGTCGCCGCACGCGACGAGCACCTTCGAGCCGGTGCTTGACGCGCTGACCGGACCTCGCTTGCACTCCTCTGCGAGCAGCGCGCCTCGGTTGGTGTCCTCCACGCCCACGAGCTCGGTTCCGCGGTTCGAGACGGTCACCAGCACCTTGCCGTCTCCGGAGATGGTGATCGCGCGCCTGTCCGCGTCCCGGGGTCGCTCCAAGCGGCGTTTCCAGGTGGTGGAGTCGAGGTCGAGCGATGCGACCGTCAACTTGAAGGGGCCCCCAACGCCCTGGAGGCGCCCGTTGCCGAGCGCCAGTGCATCGACGTCGTTGGGGAAGTCCGGTAGCGCCCGATGCTGGCGCGAGCGGTCCCACAGGAGCACCGAGTGCCCACCGAAGTTGCCGGCGAGGTACGTGGCGTCGGGCGACCAGGCCAACGTCGCGCGGTCGCCGGTCGTCGTAGCGAAATGACCCGTGGTGTGTTGTGTATCCACGAGGAACAGCTGGATCTCGTTCTTCTCCGCGTCCCTTCGGGCGAGTGCCAGAGCGCCTTCAGTCAGCGCGGCGCCGACCAAGAGCCGTTCCGAGGTCGGCGTGCGCGCGGTGACCGTGCCGGTCTTGCCATGGATGACGTCGAGCCGGCCGCCCAGGGTCTGGGACACGAGCACATCGCCGTCGGCGGACAGCAGCCCGTCCCTTCCAGGCAGCGGCTTGCTGCCCAGCGGCTTCCCGCTGGTGGCGTCGAACTCCAGCAGAGAGTCTCCCAGACTGCCGTCGCTCACTCGCACGCGAGAGCCGTCGCTCGAGAAGCCAAACAGCGAGGCGGCGCTGGTGCCCTTCACCACTGCGTGCGCGCGTCGCGTCCCGCTGTCGAGGTCCCAGACCTCGAGACCTCGGGACGAGATGGTGGCGAGTCGATCTCCCTTGGGGGAAGCTGCGACCGCGCTGAGCCTCGAGAAATTGCCCAGGTCACGGAGCTTTTCGAGCCCACTGGCAGAGAAGACCTCGACGCCCTCCGCGCTGGCCGCGACCACCCGTCGGCCGTCCGCCGAAGCCACGAGGTGGAGCGGATACGTTGCCTTGGGGAAATTGTGCGTGGCGAGGACGGCGCCGCTCTTCGCGTCGACACGCAACAGGTCGCGCCGGGATCCCGCGCCACCAGCGACGTAGATGCTGGATCCGTCGGCCGAGAAGGCAACGTTCGGTCGCTCTACGTCAGCCCAGCTCCAGGTGTCGATGAGCTTCCCGTCGTGGACGTCGAACAGCCGGACCCCTTCGGTCGTCGACACGGCCAGGCGTGAGCCGTCCGGCGCGAAGCTCGCCTGGGTTGCCGACCTCGCGTCGTGAGCGGGGAGCTCCAGAGCCACGGTCGGTCTCAGGTGCCTGGTCTCCAGGAGCAGGAGGCCTTGCTCTGGCGCGGCTGCGACTAGCTGCGAGCCGTCGGGCGCCAGCGCCACTAGCCTCATGTCGACCGCCCCCGACCACGCCTTGACGCCCTGCCCCGTCGCCCTGAATGCGCTGACCGCGAGCGAGCTCAGTTGCCTGGCGGAAATTAAATTTCCCCTGCTCCGCGCCGCTTGGGCTCGCCTCCAGAGGTCGACTGCGGAACCTCGGGTGGAGGCGCGCTGCTGGTCGATCTGCTTCAGCAAGGCAAGCGAAGGCTCCGCCTCTCCCGGGCAGAGACTCGCGGCGTGTTCCAGCAGGCGCTTGGCTCTGAGGGGGTAGCCGTCGCCGAACAGGCTCCTGGCACGCTCGACCTTCGATGTCGCGCGCTGACAGGCCCCCGAGCGACGCGCGCTCGCCTCCGCGCCACCCGGTGCTCGTGTGGGAGCCGGGCTGGAGGCGGCGACTGGCCCAGAGCCCGTTGGGGCGATCGGTGCCGGCGAAGCTGGGCCGCACGCTGCGAGGCAGCTCGTGACGATCAGTAGTCTTGGTCCTGGCGACGCTAGCCGGCGGACACGGGGCCTCTGGATCCGCTGTCTCACCCCCACACGATAAACGCTAGTCGGGGCACAGCGCGATCACCGCGTGCACGTCTTCGGCGCGGCGGTCTTGGACCAGCGTGTTGCAGGTGAACGGGCACAGGTTGATCACGCCGTCGCCCGCTGGATAGTAGCCTTCGTCCTGGTTGAAGGCGCACTGCTCCAGGGACGGCGTGTACATGACGCGGCGCCCATTCATCGCGAGCTCTGCCTGCGTGGTGTGGTCGAAGCGCAGGGTGCACTCGTGGAGCTCCCGGACAGCGTGCTCCAGCATGTCGGGGAAGTCGGCGCTGACTCCCTGGAGCGGGAGCGCCCCTCCCACCTCGATCAGCACGTGGGTGTGGTCCACGAGGTCCGAGAACGCAGTGACGTAGGTGCGCGCGTACGGCGAGCTCCCGAGCATGTCGCTGGCGGTCGCTTGGCTCGTGCCCCAAGAGAAGTCACAGCCTTCTTCCTGTGCGTCGGTGACGACGATGGCCGCCCTGGCCTCGAGCTCCGGGTGCTGCTCGAAGGTGCGTCGCGCGTAGCGCAGGCTGAGCTCTGGCGAGTCAGACTTGCCCGGCGCCGCGCTCAGAGCCTTGAAGAACTGATCCGTATCCGCGAGGAAACTGATATCCGAGGCGCGTTGAAGAGCGACGATCGGGTGCCCCGTGCTCAGTGGATCTCCGCAGCTCTGGCTGTTCTCCTGAGGCAAGATGTCCAGCGCGGCGTAGGTGTCGGACCAGAACGGGCGCTCCTGGAGCACGCCGTTCTTGACGTTGGTGCGCACCACGGAGCTCATGCCGCGCGCCACCAACAGCACGACGCCGACCTTCTCCACCAGGGGCACGGCATCGCAGCCTTCGGGGACCTCCCACTGGATACCGCCGCTGCCTGCGCTGCCTGCGCTGCCGCCGCTCGCCATTCCGCCGCTGCCGCCGCTGCCCGCGTTCCCGCCAGTCCCCGCGCTGCCCGCGGTTCCCCCGCCCCCGAGGTTCGGGTCCGTCTCGAGGTCGTCGAGGCCGGTCAGCGTGCCGCAGGCTGCGCCGAGCAGGACCAGCGAGCCAACCAGCGCGCGGTGGAGCATCGCTCGAGGTTCCGTCATCTCAGAACCTGCCTCGCAGCTCGAAGGAACCGACGCCCAGGACTGGCGTCAGGCTCACGCCGCGTCTGGCGGTGCGCCGTGGGGGAGCCGTCGCGGCGCTGCCGCCGTCGTCGAGCACCAACGCGAGCACACCGAGGCCGAGGCCCAGGACACCGACGCCGAAACCGATGTTCGAGATCGTGGCCAGGGTCTTCGCGTCGTCGATGTCGGGTTCTGATTCCGTGGGGCATCGGTCGCCCTCGCAGCGGGTCTTGATGTCGCTGGTCTTGGTCGCGGACATGATGCCGGTGATGCCTCCGACGACGACTCCGAGTCCCCCTGCGGTGAAGCTGACGACGGCGAACATGTTCGCGCTCCCAGGGCTGTCGTGTCTCGGCTCGATGGGGCGCGAGTAGTCTTCGTGGCCTGGCGCGATCGGCGGAGGCGACGTCTGGGGAGGCGGCGCCGTGGCTACAGTTGCGGGCGCTGCAGTCGCGGGCGCCGCAGCCGCCGCGGGATCGCGCTGCAGCTCGACGTTCAGGGTGCGCGACTCACCCTCGCCCAGCGAGAACTCCTCTTCCCTCGCAAGATAGCCGGGAGCGTTCACGCTCAGCTTGTGCGCGCCTGGATTGACCTTGCGAGGCAGCAGAGCCGCCGCGGGGGGTACCCTCACCCCATCCACCGAGACATCGAGCTCGAGCTCCTGAGGCACGCCGCTCACCGTCACGGTGACGGAGGGGATGCGCTCCTCGATCGCGGCGGCCAGCGCTACGGCTTCTTTCCTTGCGGCAGTGAAAGCCCTGGGCTCGCCTGGTTCGACAGGATGCCGCGCCACCTCGAGCCATGCGTCTCGCGCCTCGACCAGCTTCCCGAGCCTCTCCTGGGCCTTGCCCACGCGGATCCCCGTCGTGGGTACGTGCATGATGTCGTCGGCGCCGCGCCACGCCTCGAGGGCGCCCGCGTAGTCTCCTGCCTCGAACTTCTTCTGGCCCGCGCCGAGCAGCGACCGCGCAGTCTCCTTCTCGGCTGCGGTGGGCTCTGCCCAGCTGGGGGCGCTGATCAGCAAGGTGCCGATCAGCACGGCCGCGGCTGCTCTCCAGGCACGGCGCTGCGCTCGCTGTTCTCGCGTCGGAATCATCAGAGGCTAAGGCTACTAGAATCCGTAGTCCGGGGTTGGGTTCGCCGGTGGGGGTCGCGGAGCGGGCTCGGCCGGCGGCCTTGGCGTGGCCTTCGCAGGTCTCGCAGTGGCCCGTGCTGGCTTCGGCTCTGGGGCCGCTCGCTGGGGCTCGTCCGCGGCTGGCGCGCCTTCTGCGGGCGTTTCGTCCTCGTCGCGCTCCGGGGTTTGGGGGAGAGGCGCTTCGTCGGTCGCTGGGGCTGCCGAAGCGGTCACCGACGCACTGCCCGGAGGAATCAACGGGGAGGTCGCCGCGGTCTGCTCGGCGGCCGACGTGGCCCCGGAGTGCACTGGCTCCGCGTTGACGCCGCTGCTCCCGAGGCCGAACCACGCGCCCGCGATGCCTGCGAGCGAGAGCGCGGCGATCACCGCAACCAACCCGCGCCGGCTCTTCGGCGGCGCCAGAGCGGCGGTGTCGGTCACCGACTGCGCCATGGTCGAGTGCGTTTGAGCGTGGGAATCCACCTCGGTGTCGGCGTAGGACACCGAGGAAGGCGCGTCGTTGTTCGCCGATGACGAGAGGTCGACGAACGAGGGCTGCTGGGAGCGTGGCATCCCGGCGGCTTCTTGCAGCGCAGCCGCCATCTCCGCCGCGGACTCGAAGCGCCGATCGATGTCCCGATGCAGCGCGCGCGCCATCCACGCATCGAGCTCTGGCGAGCCAACACCGAGGCGCTCGAACGGCGCGGGGTACAAGCCGCGCTCGATCGCCAGCACCAGCCCTGGGAAGGTCTCCGCCTCGAATGGACGCTGGCCAGTCAGCGCGTGATAGGCGACTACGCCGAGGGACCACAGGTCGGCCCGCACGTCGACGTGCTTGGCGCTCACCAGCTGCTCCGGGCTCATGTAGTACGGCGTGCCGACGACCGCGCCCGTGGAGGTCATCGCGAGGTCGGTGTCGTCTGACTTGGCGACGCCGAAGTCGAGCACCTTGATGTGTGGATCGCCTTCGGGATCGCAGATGAACAGGTTGTCTGGCTTGATGTCGCGGTGGATCACCCCCTTGGCGTGAGCCTTCGCCAGCGCCTTGCAGGTTTGACTGACCACCGTGACCACCTCGTTGACGGGCAGTCGCTCGAGCTCGCGGATGCGGTCGCGCAGATCGTGCCCTTCGAGCAGCTCCATCACGATGTACGGAACGCGCTCCTCCAGCAGCCCGGTGTCGAAGACCTGCACGACGTAGGGGCTCTTGATCCGCGCGCTGGCTCGGGCCTCCCGGGTGAAGCGCTGACGGATGTCCGCCTGGCTCGCCAGATCCTCGCTGATGAACTTCACCGCCACGCGGGTGCCGAGTCCCTCGTGCTCGGCGACCCAGACACTGCCCATTCCGCCCTCGCCAAGCATGCGCTCGAGACGGATCTGCGGAGTGACGAGTGTGCCGGCAGTAAGCTCCACCGTACCCTTGTACCACGCTCCCGCCTACCGAGTGACTTTCCACACCGATAGTCCCCTGCACTCATCGACAATGGTGGGTGCGCCAGCACCTTCGGTGCGAGGAGCGCGCACCTCGCACCCTGTGGGTTGCGGGCGCTGTGGTTGCGGGCGCTGTGGTTGGCGCGCGGTGTGGTTGGCGGGAGCTGTGGCGTGCGCTAGACCCGCCGCCGTGAATACACGAAGGGGTGGGGCGCTGCGCCTGGGATCGGTGTTGTCTCTGGGCGTAGCAGTCAGTGGCGTCGTCAGCGGTTGTGGCGCAGCGACGCAGCAACCGGAGACACCGCTCATGGATCAGACGACCGCCGGTCGTGACCGCTGTCTGCTTCAGCCCGACGGTGACTCGCGCCTGTTCGTCGTGGAGTGGGACGCGACGGATCTGGCGAGCTTCGAGGCGGCGGCAGAGGACGACGTCGTCTTCGTGCGACTCGAAGACTGTCAGCTCCGAGTGCTCCACGGCTGCAAGGACGGCGCCCTGCACGGGCGCTATGGTCGCTACGATCGGATCCAGGCCACGAGCGGTACTCGTGAAGGCTTCGCGATTCGCGATCGAGCGGAGCTCGGTGCCAAGCTGCCGCTGGGCGCAGCCACCCTGGGAACTCAGGTCAGCTCCGACCGTGGACTGGAGCTCGGCTACTTCGTCGCCGGCGTGCGGCGCTCGACCCGTGACGATATTTACCATGAGGAAATAAAGGACAATGACCGTTGCCAGAGCGCGACGCATTTCATCTCGAGCTACGACCTCGGCGCGTTCGAACTCCATTCGGTCTCTCAGCAGGAGCTGAAGGCCAACGCCAGCATCGCCGGCTTCGGAGCCGCGGGTAGCAAGCGGGGAGAGCAGTCCTTGCTGAAACACGGCGGAAAGCTCTCCAGTTGCGACACTCACGCCCAGACCGAGTGCCGAGTACCGATCCGCCTCACGGCGCGCGCGCTGCGAGCCGGCTCGCGCCCGGCCGCGACCTCGGCTGCGCTGACCCCGGACCAGGCCGCGGCGGCGGGCGACGCTGCTGCGGCAAAGGCTCACGGACAGATGAACGCGGTGAAGCTGAGGTTGAGCGCCGAGCGCAAGGAGGCCCTCGGGGACGGCGTTGGGTGCCTGCAAGATCTCGAGCGCGCGGACGCGACGGACAGCCTCGGGGCAGACACCTATCGGTTTCGCATGGTAAGGGCCTGGTGCACCATGCGCGCCGGTCGCTGCGACGAAGGCAAGAAGCTGGTGCGTGAAGCCGTGGCGGCTCGAGACAAGCAGGCGATGACGCCGCGCATGAGCGACGCGCAGCTCGATGCACTGGTCGAACAGCACGCGCAGCTCAAGTGCGCGAGCAGCGGCGGCATGTCCTCCCCCGACCGCGTGATTCGCGCCCTGCCGGGGCTCCAGGCCGCTCTGGCGGCTCACGACGGCGCTGCTTGCGTGAAGGCGGGGGACGAAATCGCCGCCGCTCTCGCTTCGCTCAAGACGCCGCCGCAGGGCGCAATGAAGGCCGCCGTGATGGCCCTGCTCGGCGCGGCGCGCTGCGCCGGAGAAGCCAAGCTCTGCAAGGACGCGAAGCGCCTGCACGCTGCCTACTACAAGGCGGAGAATCCTGGAGACTCCGCCAAGCAGGCCCAGGAAGACTTCGAGTTCATGATCTCGGAGTGCGCGAAGTAGACGCCGGGCCGCAGCGGCGCTCCAAGGCTGTCAGCGCAGCTCGAAGTGCCAGCGCGCCCTCAGGTCGCGGTCGTTCACGCTGACGCTCAGCCTGACGCTGTAGTTTTGCCGCGCGGCAATAGAGCTGTCTTGGCGACTTTCGCCGTGCCCTCGGGAGGCCGCCGCCAGTGGTAACGACGAAGCCGACCCGGCTCTTTCCGCGATTCACCAGTGACGCGCGGAGGTCGCTGGACACGCCGTGGGGAACCGACTCAAGATCGCAGCAGCGCGGCGATGGTCTCGAGCATCTCGTCCGGGGGACTGCCCTTGATCAGCCGCGCGTCTATCGCGGCCTGAACAGGCTCGCTGCCTCCCGAGAGCAAGACGGCCTTCGCTTCTGGGTGTTGCTCCCGAAGGGCAGGCAACAGCGCGAGTCCGTCTTCTCCGTTCAGGTCGCGATCGAGGATCGCGAGATCGAAGGCTTGCCGTGCCAGCTTCTCGCGGGCCGCGCCGACGGTCGCTGCCTCCTCGACAGCGTAGCCTTCGTCTTCCAGCAAGCCCGCGAGGCTCATGCGGGAACCGGGGTCGTCGTCCACGACCAGGATCCGCGCAGGGACCGTCATCTTGAATTCCTCAGGGAAATAATGAGTGAGTGCTCGCCGCGCGCGACTTCGGCGCCGAGGAGCGCGAACAAGTAGCGCGCGCCCGCGACTTCACAGGAGTCCTCGGGGAGCTGGCAGCGGACCAGCATGCGCGTCGTCGCGCCTTCGCGCTCCACGGACACCGGCTGCTTGACCTCCGTGTCCATCACCAGACACAGGGCCGCGGCCAGATCGATGCTGGCCTGGTTGGGCGTCGATTCGATCGTGTAGCTGTGACTGATTCCGCGAGAAAACAGAGCTAGCGGAATGGCGGACTCCAGGCTCACGTCACAGTCGCACAGCGAGTCAGAAGGGCGTTGAAGCAGCTCCTCTGCGAGCGCTACCTCCGACTGGATGAGCTCCAGGAACTCGGGCAATCGGGGCTCGGCTTGCTTCCAGTCATCGTGGAGCTTGCGTGCAAGGAAGAACGCGGCGTTGCGGATGCTGCCCAGGCGGTTGCGCAGGCTGTGCCGCTGGCGTCGCGATTGGGCTTCGACGCGGACGTCCTCGGCGCGGGTGGCGACACGGTACACGAGGGGGCCCAGCCCGGACATCAGTGCACCCCTCGCGCGTCTGCGATGGTCTTGAGCAACCATGGCACCTTGGGCGGACGCTTGACCACGAAGCCCCTGAGCGGCGTGGGTGGGACGCGTTGTGCGGGGTGGTCAGTGACGAAGACGAGGGTCACCGGCTCGCCATCGTCGGAGCGCCGCTTGAGCTCGTCGAGGAACTCGCGGCTGACGAGGGGAGTGGCGGTGACGAACACGTCAGCGCCCTTGCGCCGGAGTGCGCAGCCGACGTCCTCACAGGCGACGGCCGCGACGAAGTGCTGCCTGAGTTCGTCTGCGAGCGCGGCCGCCTCGGACGCGTCATCGACGACGACCACCACCGGACCACGGCAAGCGCGCTCGACCACCCTGAACAGTTGATCCATGGGGAAAGGCTTGCTGACGATGGCGAAGGCGCCCTCGCCGATCAGCGCGTGAACGTCGCCCAGCGCCGTCTGAAGCGAGAGGCTCGGCTCGACGCCGAACTGATCCTCGTCGAGGGTGGACAGACTTGGAAACGAGACCTCCGCGCCGGCGGCGACGAGGAGCTGTTCCCCCAGCGCACCTCCCCCCAGCGCACCGACGCTGGCTCGCCCGGCGCCGTGATCGGTTTGCTGTGGCTCGACCAGCACCAGATAGGGCAGAGCGGCCTCGATCTGGAGGTTGCTCGAGACGCCGTACTCCAGAGCCGCGCTCCCCGTCGCCGAGGTCGTGTCCGGTGCTCGCAGCGCATCGGCGCGCAGCGTGAGCTGGGCCTCGCCACGCTCCTGGAGGTATGCAGGTTCCGCGAGGTAAAGCTCTTGGAGGACCTGACCAGGGCCCTCCTCGGCTGCCGCTGGCGACGCGATCGCGGTGAGCCCGAGCAGCGCCAAGGCTCTACCCGCCACCGACCGCACCCTGCAGTCGCTTGGGCGCACGGCGCAGGCGGGCGAACTGGGCTGCGTTGCGCACGTACGCGAGCAGCACTTCGGGGTCGTACGGCTTGCCGAGCACCATGCCCGAGTTTCTCCTCAGCGCCCGCACGTCAGGCGCGTCCGGATAGCCGGTGACGACGATGGCGATGAGCTCCGGCGCCGATAGCTCCATGCTGGAGATCAGCTCGGCCCCGTTGCCATCGGGAAGGCTGTAGTCCGTGATCAGGACGTCGAACTCCTGGTGGACCAGGTTCCAGCGCGCGGACGCGGCGGTCCCGACCGACACCACGCTGTAGGTGTCGCTCAGCAGCGCCTCCAGCGTCATGCGGACGCTCGCCTCGTCTTCGACGATCAGGACTCTGGGTCTATCCATCTGCGAGCGTGAACGGTCGGCCCGCGCTCAGGCTGTAGCCGCACCCTCGCGTTTGGCGCACATCGCAAGCCTCAGAGATCGCGCAGGAAGTGCGTGCTCGCGTTGGGCCCTCTGGCCTCAGGTGTGAGCTGCTTCGGATCGCCTCGAAGCCGCTCGGTGCGCCCTTCTCAGATCGAAAATCGATCTCGAGCGTAAGCCCTCGCCCTCCTCCTCGTTTCGGGGGGGTCATGCGAACGGTAAAGCTCTTCTCCGCCCTTGCCCTGGTCTCCTGCTGGGTCGCCAGCTCGCCCGCTCATGCAGAGAGCCCGGACGACGACATCGGCACTCGCCCCGCGGCTCCCCGCAAGGCCGAGGTCGCAGTCGGGCCGCTGACTCCGGCGCAGAGCAGCCAAGGCAACGCAGCGCCCAGCGCTGCCGTCGAGACTCCGGAGGACGCCTACCGGCAGAGCCCTCGCGACACTGCCGGACCCGCTTCGCTTGAAGAGCCCACGGACTGGGCGGTACTTCATGCAGGATTGCGGCCTCATCTTGGCACCTTCGGCGGCGTGGCTGCCATGGCTCTGGCTCATGAACGCATCGAGCGCTTCTACGGCGGCTTCTCCCTGTCTCTGATCCGCAACGACGCGGGCACCCACGTCGGTGCGCTGCAGCTCGCCATCGGACGCAACCTGTCCGACGAGTTCATCGGTGTCTCCCAGTTTTCTCTTGCGGAAAATAGAGCGCGCACCTTCATGGGCGTCGGGCAGCTCGCACTGGCCTACAACCGCAGCCTCGACTGGTATGGTGCCCTGCAGTTCGCGGCCATCAACCGCACCGAGGAGTTCTACGGCGGCCTGCAGATCGGCGGCTACAATCGCGCCGAGGACGAGTTCTATGGTCTCGCGCAGATCGGGGGTCACAACCGCGCCGAGGGCGACTTCGTCGGTCTGGGGCAGATTGGTGGCTACAACCAGGTCGACGACCACTTCACAGGTCTGTTCCAGATTGGCGTACTGAATGGTCAGGGCGAGATCTTCGACGAGCACATCGACGGTAGCGACGGGTCCTTCGTCGGCCTCGCCCAGATCGGCATGGTCAACTCCGCTTCGCGTTTCCGCGGAGGAATTCAGGCTGGTGGCAACGCCTTCGCGGCGGACTTCATCGGTGGCTTCCAGGTCGGCCTCGCCACCTTCTCCAAGGAGTTCCGCGGCGTGGCTCAGGTTGGCGGGGGCAACATCAACGAGAAGCTGTATGGTGCCCAGGTGGGCGTCGCGAACATCTCCGAGGAGGTGCACGGCGTGCAGATCGGCCTCTTCAACCACACCAAGCGGCTGCGTGGGGTGCAGATCGGCTTGGTGAACCACGCCGAGGATGGCGTGCTGGAGTGGAGTCCGATCATCAACATGGGCTTCGGCGACGACGAAGGCTATGCCTACGAAGCCAAGCGTCGCCCCAGCCAAACCGCGCGATTCTGAGTAGCCTTGTTCGTCCACCGCGTGGCTGATACGCAGCGCGACGTGGATGCATCCAAACCGCTGGTCGCCCGGGTGCTCTCCCCGCGACTGCGGGCTTGGCTCTCAAGGGCTCGGACTCAGCGTCTGTTCGTGCTGCTCTCGGTGCTCCTGTGTTGCACGTCGCTCGGCGTCGGCTTGCAGCTCGACGATCACGTGCTGCGCTGGACGGTGCAGCACACGAGTGAGCCGGGGCCGATGTGGGAGACGCCCCGGCCATTCTGGGACCTGTTTCGCTTCGCCGACGGCACACCCGCCGATCTGGCGCGTGGATACTGGACCGGCGCTTCCCCGTGGTACTATCAACCGGGCGTACGCCTGGCGTTCTTTCGTCCCCTCTCGGCGCTGACTCACGTCTTCGACTACCATGTACTCGATGCCGCGCCCTGGGCGATGCACCTGCACTCGCTGCTGTGGCTGGGCTTGTTCGGTCTGCTCATCGCTCGCCTCGTGCGTCGCCTCGAGGGCACATCCGGAAAGGGGAGCTGGGTCGCAGGACTGATGCTCTGGTTCGCTCTGCTCGCGCCATCGCGCGGCGTGCCGGCGGGCTGGCTCTCCAATCGCAACCAGCTGATCGCTGGAGTGTTCGGAGCGCTCGGGTTCGAGCTCTTCCTGCGCTGGCGTGAGTCAGAACGGCCCAGGGCGCTGCAGGGCGCCGGGGTGGGCCTGGCGGTGTTCGCGTCGTTCTTCGCGGGCGAGTCGGCCATCGCTTGGCTCGGCTACTTCCTGGCCTACGCGTTGCTCCTGGATCGTTCGGGGGTGAGGCGCGCCGTGCTCGCCCTGCTGCCCATCGGCGCTGGCGTCATCGCCTGGCGCGCCATCTACGGGGCGCTGGGCTATGGAACCGCCAACAGCGCGATGTACGTCGACCCGCTGGCGAGTCCACTACAATTCCTCAGGGTAACGGGAGAGCGCATGCCGCAGCTCGTCGCAGGAGAAGTCGGCGGTCCTGTAGCCGGGCTGGCGACGCTATCGGGCCGACGTGCGGAGCTGCTGGTGCTAGCCGTGTGCTGCGGGCTGCTGCTGCTGATCGCGAGGCCGGTGTTTCGAGTACTCAGGGCGCGTCCGATGGCGCGCTTCTGGGCGCTCGGATCGCTGTTCTCGGCGATCCCGATGTGCGCGACTCAACCCCATTGCCGCCTGATGCTCGTCGCCGGGCTCGGCATCTCGGGTGTCGTGGCTCACACCATCGCTCATGCCGTGGAGGGCAAGGCGACCTTTGGCGTACGCCTGTTGGCGGGCTACTGGCTGTTCGTGCTGGCGACGCTCGGCCCCTTGCGACTGGCGTTCGAGGCCTGGAGCGTGGAGCTGGTTGGGCGCCCCGCGAGCCTGGCCGCCGAGGGGTTGCCGGAGGCGGCGCGGGGCAAGACGCTGGTCGTGCTCGCGACGCCGGATCCGATGTTCATGTGCGCGCAGCTGCCAATGCAGCTCGCCTCGCGGAAACTGACCGAGCCGGCGTTGATTCGCTGCCTCGCGGGAGTCGAGGGTGAAGCAACCATCTCTCGTGTCGACGATCGGACGCTGCGCATCGCGGACGCTCGAGGCTTGATGAACCATTTCTTCGTGCCTCTGCTGCGTCGCGATTCATTCCCCGAGGACTGGCACCTCGAGCTCGAGGATAGTCGATACCGCATCACGAAGCGGGACGAGGAGGTCGGGCCCACGGAGATCGAGGTGAGCTTCGACACCCCGCTGGACGACCCAGCGCTCTTCTTCGTGGTCTGGTCGCCGCAGTCGTCACGCTACGAGCGCTTCACGCTGCCCGGCCAAGGCCAGAGCGCGACCGTGAAGGGCGAGCCCCTGGCAGACCTGCTGAGGCGATGATCGCTCGACGATCGCCGTCCGCTCAGAAGGAATGCAGGTCCCAGCCGTAGCCTTCTTCGACGAAGATGAACTTGCGCGGCTTGAAGTCGATGCCCTTGTCCAGCGTGCCGGCACGCAGGATGACGAACCCCTCGTGCTGCAGAGGGCGCGCGAAGAGCTGACTCGAGCAGTTGCTGCAGAACGACAACTCGATGCTCTCCCCGCTGCCCCCGGGATATGCATAGACCTTGAGCGGCCCCTCGACCTTGAACGTCTCGTCCGGGACGCTGATGCCAAGCAGTCGTCCACCGGCGGAGAGCCTGGTGCAGCTCTCGCAGCTACAACAGAAATGGAAGACGCCTTCGTGCTCCACCGAGTACTTGCACTGTCCGCAGTGGCAGTGACCTGAGAGTCCGCTCATCGATAGGTCCCTTTCGTCATCCCCTTCCATACACCACGGGTCTGTGCGGCTCCGGTGGTTTTGATTGGCGGGGTGTATTCGACACCTGCGGGCGCTTCAGGCGGCGCTGGCGTCTCGTGGTTCGCCCTTCACCTCGGGCTGCAGGCCAAACGAGACTGCGATGCGATTCCAGCCGTTGATCGCCACCAGCACCGCGAACAGGTTCACTCGCTCCTCCTCGCTGAAGTGCTCCGCGAGCTCCGCCCAGCAGGCGTCAGTGGGCGGGCCCTGGGAGATCAGCGTGACTTGCTCGGCGAAGGCCAGCGCTGCGCGCTCGCGAGCGGAGAACGCAGCG
>JAGQIY010001117.1 GCA_020430865.1 Myxococcales bacterium | reverse complement strand
TCGGGTTGGGGTGGGCGTTCGGGTTGCACAACAGTGGGCGCTCGGGGTTCTTTCGAGTCGTGCCAGGAGATCGCTAAAGGTTGGCCGGGCTTCGGCTGCGCCTGGCCCGGCTCGTCTCACGAGGCTCGCGGGGCTTCGCTGCGCTGGCCCCGCTACACTCACGAGGCTAGCCGGCTTCGGCTGCGCCTGGCCGGCAGGGTCTCACGAGCCTCGCGGGGCTTCGCTTCGCTAGCCCCGCTACACGCACAGGGCTAGCCGGCTTCGGCTGCGCCTGGCCGGCAGGCTGCTCGCGCGGCGCAAACGCCGAACGCAAACACACGCGCCCGCGCTAGCTCCATCTCGGGCACTCACTCCAACACTGGCTCCAACTCTAGCTCGCTCATTTCCGAGCTTGCCGGCGTGCTCGGCGCCGTCCAGGGGGGAGCCGGGCTGCGCCCGGTGCTCGCTGCGCTCGCAGCCTGGACAGCGCCTGCGACTCGCCGGCGGAGGGATCGGGCGATCGAAAGGAGTCACTCAATGCTCGAAATCTATCCGTTCATTCTCGAAACCATCACGCTCATCCGTCCGCTCTCCAAGCGGATTTTCCTCGCGGATCCAAACCTGGCAAAGCAGCTCCAACGCGCGCAGTCATCCATCGCGCTCAACGTCGCTGAGGGCTCCTACAGCCGTGGGCGCAATCAAGCAGCGCGCTTTCACACGGCCATGGGGTCCGCCCGGGAGACGCTGGCTTGCCTCGAGGTTGCGGCAGCGCTCGGCCAGGTCGCTCCGGCGCGTCAGCAAGGCGTTCGAGCGCTCGCCGCTTCGCGCTCCTACACCTCGCACGGCGACTCTCTGGGCACTGATACCGCGCGGTAATGCTCCTAGCTCAGACGCCCAGTCCCTTCTTGAGCTGGCCCGCCTCGCGCAGCTGCTTCTGCTCGCTGTAGCGCGTGGTCAGGACATCGACGCGGTCGCGCATCAGCAAGGTGACACGGAACAGCTCCTCCATCACGTCCACGACGCGATCCCGATAGCTCGAAGGCTTCATGCGTCCGTCGTCGTCGAACTCGCGCCAGGCCTGGGGCACCGAGGACTGATTGGGAATGGTGAACATGCGCATCCAGCGTCCGAGGATGCGCAGCTGATTCACGGCGTTGTACGACTGGGAACCGCCGCTGACCTCCAGCACCGCCAGGGTGCGCCCCTGAGTCGGCCGCACGGCGCCGTCGGACAGCGGCAGCCAGTCGATCTGGTTCTTGAAGGCTGCGGTCATCGCGCCATGCTGCTCCGGGCTGACCCACACGTGAGCCTCGGACCAGATCGACAGCTGGCGCAGTCGCTGCACTTCGGGGTGCTCGTTCGACAGCCGATCGAAGACTGGCAAGCCATTCGGCTTGAAGATGCGCGCCTCGGCGCCGAAGCGGGTCAGCACCCGCTCGCACTCCTCTGCCAGGTAGCGACTGAAGCTCTTCTCCCGCAGCGACCCGTACAGGATCAAGACCCGCGGCGGATGCGTCGACGGAGGCAGAGCCAGGCTCTGGAGCACGCTCATGACGTCGTGAGGCGGAAGATCGTCATCAATCAGGCTCATCGCGACAGCCCCTTTACACCGACCGCCGCCGGAGTCACACGCAAGAAGGGGCGCAATCCCTGCGCCTGGCAGCCCGAGGAGCTTTCGTGAGCGTACGCACCAACCCAGAGCCCGCCGAGTGCATCGACTGCAGCCACGTCTCTCACCTCGAGACGCTGATCGACGGGCGCGGCAAGGATCTCGGAGGGCTCGAAGTGCGGCGAGTGCTGCCGGCTATCGAGCGACGTCGAGTCGGTCCGTTCATCTTCTTCGATCACTTCGGCGAGCCTGGCGGGCGCCTCGAAGGCGGCATGCAGGTCCGCCCTCACCCCCACATCAATCTGGCCACGGTGACCTACCTCTTCGAGGGCGCGATCCTGCATCGCGACAGCCTCGGATCGCAACAGGTGATCCGCCCCGGCGCCGTGAACTGGATGACCGCCGGGCGCGGGATCGTGCACTCCGAGCGCATGCCCGAAGAGCCCATCGAGAACCTGCACGGCATCCAGGTCTGGCTCGGACTGCCCACGGTCGACGAGGAGATCGACCCGCGCTTCGAGCATTACCCTGCGGAAGGAATGCCCGCGCTGGACCGTGACGGCGTGAGGCTGCGAGTCCTGGCTGGAGAGGCCTACGGCGAGCGCTCGCCGGTGAAGGTGCACTCGCCGATGTTCTACGTCGACGCCGAGCTGGCGGCTGGAGCGAGCCTGGAGTTGCCGAGCGGATACGCGGAGCGCGCGGCGTACGTCGCCGTGGGCGAGCTCGAAGCCCTGGGGCCCGACGCGGAATGCGTCCCGGTCAGCGTGGGTCAGATGGCCGTCTTCTCCGGGGGTGAGGGGGCCCGCATCAAGGCGACGCGAGACGCTCGAGTGATGCTGCTCGGCGGCGCGCCGCTCGACGGCGAGCGACACCTGTGGTGGAACTTCGTCTCCAGCCAGCGTGGGCGCATCGACGAGGCCAAGGCGGAGTGGCTGGAGCTGACGCGGAGCGGGACCAGCCGGCGGTTCCGAAGAGTTCCTGGGGACGAGGCGGAGTTCATCCCGCTGCCCGAGCGCTGAGCGCCGCTTCCCAGAGGATTCGGCGTGCGCGACCGAGCCGGGGCGTGCGCCTCGAGCAGCGGGGAAGAAGCTCGCAGGTTTCTGGCGTTTTGCTCTCGTAACCACGAGAACGAAGCCATGCGTCCCCGATCCCCAAGACTGCGCTGGGCAGGCCTCCTGCTCGCCGTGGGAGCCCTGCCTGCGACGCTGGCGCTGCGAGCCGCGGCGCCCCCGAAGCCTCCAGCAGCCCTTGCCGAAGCGGCGCCCCCGCGTCAGCTCGGGCAGTGGGTGTGGACGACGCGGGACGCCCAGCGCTTCGACGAGGCCCACGCAAGAGACACCGCGCTGGTACCGGCGCTGCTGGTGGGCAGCGTGAAGCGCGAAGCAGACCAGCTGCGAGTCACTCGAGGGATCACGCCCGCGGCGACCGGAGCGCGCCGCGTGGCCGCCGTCATTCGCCTGGAGGACAGCGTCCACCCCGCGCTGAGCGACCAGGGGCCGAAGGCGTTCGCCGAGCGCCTCGAGACGCTCGTCAACCCGCTCTTGCTCGACGTCGGCAAGAGCGGCGTGGAGCTCGTCGAGCTACAGCTGGACTACGACGTCCCGGTGAGCAAGCTCGGGCTCTGGGCAGACACGCTGAAGGTGCTGCGCAAGGGCCCCCTCGGGTTCGTTTCCCTGTGGATTACCAGCATCCCGAGTCACCTCTCCGATCCAGACTACGGCGAGCGCCTGCAAGGCGCCGTCGACGGCACCATCCTCCAGCTCTTCGACACCGGGCTCGACTGCAACGCAGCGAACCAGCGACGACTCGCTGCGCAGCTGCGGCGCCATGGCTTGCCGTTCCGCATCGGCGTCGGAGCCTTCGAGCGGGCGCGCAGAGCGACCGGCAAAACGCTCCCGGCGGCGGCGACGAATCACGGCTGCTGGCTCGAGCGCTCGATCTCGTTCCGCTCGGATCCGCTGTATCGGGGCACCTGGGTGTTCGCCGCGAACCAGGACACCGATGACGTGTTCCGCAGCCTCGCCGCTGGAGGGAGTCGGTCGTGACGCGTCGGCCTTGCTGGATGTTGCTGGAACGCAGCGCGTGGTGCCTGTTCGCGGCGCTGGTGCTTTGGTTCAGCGCCGCGCCGCGAGCCGCCGTCGCCTGTGGCGGTCCTGACTACGGTGACCTCGGCGTGCTGCGGCCGCTGGAGGGGCACCTGAGCCAGCTGACCTACACCGAAGAGGACTGGCAGTGGAGCCGCGCGCAGGAGCTCGGCTTCACTTACCCGCTGCTTGCGAGCGACCCGAAGGCGTTCGCGGAGCTCGAACGGTTTCGCCACGATGAGCCGACACGGGTCTCGCTCTCGAACACGAAGCTCGACGCGGCGATGGCCGCTGGAGATCTCGACGCTGCAGAGCGTGAGGCCCGGCGAGTGCTCGACACCTGGCTCGACCTGCCGTCGCTGACGGCTTCCCAGTTCAATCGCGTGGCCGAGCGCGCCGCGCTGTTGCTGGACGTGAGGCCCAGCCTGAAGTCGCTGAGCAAGGCGAAGCGTGCCGCATACTGGGCCGGCAGTCCCCAGCAAACCAGCGCGCTGGTAGAGCGCTCGCAGCTGAAGCGGCGCTTGACCCGCGACATCCCGAGCGGCTGGAAGGACCAAGTGGCGCGCCTCACCCCCAAATCCACGTTCGCTTCCCTGCGAAAAGACAAGGACGACTGGCTCCGAAACTACCCGAAGCACCCCTTGGCTGACGACGTGCGCCTCTGGGGCGTGCGCATCGAGTTCTTCGCAGACGATCTCGACGCCGCCTGGGACATCCTGATCGACGTGTACCAGCGCCGCCCCCAGCGCGCGGCGAGCGAGATGTTCTACCTGTTGCGCACTGGTAATCACCCGAGCGCGCTCGCGCTCTCGAGAGTCACCGATCCGGTGCTACTGACGGCGCTCACCAACCGGGACACGCTGAGCGCGGGGCGCTGGGACGAACTCTGGAAGCTCTCCGAGACCCAACCCAGGACGAAGTGGTCGGTCAATCTGCAAGAACGCTTGCTGCACTGGGCGGCCGCTCGAGCCAAGAGCGCCGCGCTGCCGGCCCAGTTTCCCGCGTCGCGAAGAGCACCGACGACGTTCTGGGCGAAGGCGCGCGCCATCGCGCTGGCCAAGCACGGAAGATTGACTTCCGCAAGGCAACAGCTCGAGCGCAC
>JAGQIY010001116.1 GCA_020430865.1 Myxococcales bacterium | reverse complement strand
GCATACACGCTCGCGCACGTCGCTAGGTTTCGAGCCTAGCGCCAGAACTGTTCGCATGCCTACGCTCCCTCCCCACGTTGGGGGATGGGATCGGCCAGGATTCCGGCTGAAGCTCTGGCGTTATGAGAAGACTCACCTTGGGGGTGCTCGCCTTGGTCGTGGGCCTGGCGGGCTGTAGTGACGACGACGACACGAGCGGCTCGGGAGGCAACGCTGGGACGGGGGCGACCGGCGGCTCCGGCAACGGCGGCACGTCAGGCTCCGCGAACGGCGGTTCCGCAGGGAACGCTGGTAGCGGTGGAACGACGGGGGGCTCAGCCGGAACGACGGGGGGCTCAGCCGGAACGACGGGGGGCTCAGCCGGAACGAGCGGAGGGACCGGTGGCTCGACCGCAGGCTCAGCCGGAACGACGGGGGGCTCGGGCGGAGCCAGCGGAGGGACCGGTGGCTCGACCGCAGGCTCGGGCGGAGCGACGGGTGGCTCGGCCGGAACGACGGGGGGCTCAGCCGGAACGAGCGGAGGGACCGGCGGGAGCGGCGGCTCGACTGCGGGCACGGGTGGCACCGGAGGAAGCTCGGCGGGCACGTCGGTGACCATCACCACCAATGGCGGGCGCCTCGAGGTCGACGGCGCCGCGCTCACCTTCGGCCAGAACTCGGTGACCGGCAACACCGTGATCACGGGCAGCTCCAGTAGCTCGACTTCTGGGCTGCCTCGCGCTGGGGACATCCACGGCAAGATCTACGACTTCACCCCAAACGGGACGACCTTCGACGACCCCGGTGTGTTGATGCTGCCGGTGAGCGGACCAGCGCCGACTGGCAAGCAATGGATGATCGCGTGGCTGGATACGACCAACAACGCCTGGATCCCGCTGCCCACGCTGCAGCTCACGGGACGCGTCGCTGCACCGATCAAGCACTTCACGTACTACGCCGTGTTGCAGGCAAACGCCGCCGACGTGAGCAGCGGCTGCAACATCGCGTCTCCCTGCGGAGGCGCGCTGGCTTCTCGCTACGACCTGGGAGGCTTCTGCTTCACGGGCACGCCCCCTGGAGCCGGTCCGTTCCCAGCCTGCCCCTCGGACTCCACGGGAAGCGTGAGCACGATCGGCGCAAGCCTGTTCGAGTTCAGCGGCGCAAACTTCGTCTACTCGCTCACGGCCGCCACGAAGACCACCTTCCACATGCAGGCGAGCTGCGTGACGAACCTCGGATCGGGGCTCAGCATCACGGTCAACAGCTGCGCTGACCTGGACGCGCCGCTGAGTGCTGCCATGAAGATGGCCATGGTGTGTGAGGGCACCCCGTCGACCCAGTGCGACTGCTCGGTGTTTCCCAGCGTCGTGGACAACGGCGTGGAGACCGGCACCTACTCGACGTCGGGCAACCAGCTGACGCTGACGTCCTCGACCAAGACGGACACCCTCGACTACTGCGTCAGCGGCACCACGCTACAGATCACCCAGGGCGAATTCGACTACGTCTACAACGAGTAGAGCTATTTCCACATGGCAATGTCTGGATCGGGTAGGCGCGGAGTCTCCGCGCCCACGATCACAGCGTAGGGATGGTGCCGCCGTCGATCACGTACTCGGCTCCGTGAATGGCCGCGGCGCGATTCGACGCGAGGAAGGCCACCAGCTCCGCCACCTCCGTCGGCTCCGCAGGCCTACCAATCGGGATCCCCCCCAGGCCTTCCATGATGCGTTGGCGGGCGCCTGCCTCATCGATTCGCGCCGCCTGAGCGATGCGAGACACCAGCCGGTCTGCAGCACTCGTGCGTATCCAACCCGGAGCGATGCTGTTGACTCTCACACCCTGGGGGCCGAGTTCCTTCGACAGCGCCTTCGAGTAGGCGCTCAGCGCGGCCTTGGCCGCGGCGTAGGCAGTCGTCGACTCGGGGAGCGGCAAGCGGCGCTGGATCGAAGAGACGTGGAGTACCACACCCTGGCGACGCTCGAGCATGCCTGGCACCAGGCCTCGGTCGAGACGCACCGCCGCAAGCAAGTTCAGGCTCAGCTCCTGGTGCCAGGACGCGTCGTCGAGAGCTTGAACCCCCCCACTCGGTGCATGCGAGCCGCCCAGGTTGTGCACCAAGACGTCGACTCCTCCGAGTGCCTGCGCCGCTTCGACGACGCTCCTCACCCCCGCCGGATCAACTAGATCCGCACGGATGAAGTGGGTCGCGTGCGGCGTCTCTGGAGGGTTCCTGGCGACGGCGATGGTCTCCCCTCCCGCAGCCGCGAAGCGCTCGATCATTGCGGCTCCAGCCCCCTGGGAGCCTCCAGTGACCAACACGCGGCGTCCGGCGAACTCGCCGTCTCGATCAGCTTGGGTCACGAGATCTCTAGCCTCGCGATGTGCGAATCGATGACGGTGAAGGCGAAGCTGAAGTGCAGCGGGCTGTTCGGGAACTGCCCCTCGACCCGTACGTCGACGCGGGGCACCTCACCCCCATGGGTGGAGATGAGGGTGTAGCGCGGCCGGTAGGTCGCGGAGGTGTGGGACAGCCATTCGCGAACGGCAGCCTTTCCCTGCCACAGCCGGCGCTCGTCGGCGACACAGGCGTCCTCCGCGAAGAAGCCGAGGGCGGCGTCGACGTCGTGCGCGCTGAGTGCGGTGAAAAAGTTGGCGAGCTCCTCCGATAGTCCACTGAACACGGCATGATCTCCTTGGTCACCGCCACACGGCGGCAACAGACGAATGGCGCTATGGTCGGCGAGTGACAAGAACGCACGAGGAAGTGGGCAACTCACCCGAAGGTAAGTATCGCGCCCCCGAGAGCCCCCACGCAGCGGCCCAGGCCGTGCAAGAAGCCCTGACGTTCGTGCTGGGGCGCTGGAAGCTCGAGATCTTGTTCCAGCTGTTCGGCGGGAAGGTGAAGCGCTTCTCCGAGCTCGAGCGAAGCATCCCCGAGGTGTCGCAGAAGATGCTGACTCAGCAGCTCCGACAACTCGAACAAGATGGACTCGTAGAACGCGTCGCCTACGCAGAGGTGCCCCCCCGCGTCGAGTACTCGCTCAGCGCATGGGGTCAGGAGCTATGTCCGTCACTGGACTCGCTGCTTCGCTGGGCTGCGGCACGCCCAGCGCCCGTCGCGCGAGCGGAGTGACCAATCACATTTTTCCCCAAGGAAACTTAACACAACTGCTTGACGATGGATTCGGCGGCGCGCTCGGCCTGAGCCACGCAATCCGGGATACCGACTCCGTCGTAGGCCGCTCCCGCCAGCTCCAGGCGGGGGATGGCGTTCTTTCGCAGGCGTTCGAGCCGGTCCTTGTGCCCGAGATGAGGTTGTGGGTTGCTCTTCGGGTAACGGAAGACGCGGCTCCACTCAGGCTCTCCGAGCCTCCCCATCAGGCGCTCGAGCTCCTTCAGCGCGCGCTCAGTGAGCTGCTGGTCGCTCTGCTGCTCGACCAGCTCCCCTCCACGGGCGCCGCCGAGGAACGCGCGCAAGAGCACCTTCCCCTCGGGCACCCGGTGCTCCCACTTCGAGTTGATGAACGTGCCCGCGAGGATCTCGCCCTCGCCGGGCGGAACCACGAAGCCCACGCCATCCAGCGGGTGAGTGATCTGGGCGCGGTCGAACGCGAAGAAGACGGTCGCGGTGGAGAGGTACTCGATTCCGCGCAGGTCACGGGCCAGGTCCTCGCCAGGCACTAGCTTCGCCGCGACTCGGGCTGGGCAAGCCAGCACGACGGCGTCCGCGGTCAGCTGTTCGTCAGCCGTCACGAGCTGCCACCGGTCGCCCTCACGACGCAGCTCGTCGACACCAGCGTTCAAGCGCACGCTTCCGGAAGGCAGCGCAGCTCCCAGCGCCTCGATCAGGCTCAGCATGCCCCCCTTGAAGGAGTAGAAGGGGCTCTCCGAGGTGCCCCAGGCCGCCTCGACGAGCTGTCGGGCGCGCTTCCAGCGGCTGCTCGGTGTGGACTCACCCTTGACGCGCCGCCGCCCTTCCGCCCGCATCGACAGCGTGCCCAGGACCAGGCTGCGGTGCTTCTTCTCGAGCTCGATCAGCTGGGGGAAGGTCGCGCGCATCGAGAGCTTCCGGATGTCCCCGGCGTAGATCCCCCCGAGCAACGGCCCCGCCAGCTTCTCTGCGCCCGCGTCACCCAGGCGCCGGGACAGGAAGTCGTAGATCGACTCGTCTCCGTCGCCCTTGCCCGCTGGCCACAGCGGCTCCGAGAACAAGCGGAGCTTCGCGCGCCAGCCGAGGAGAGGCGAGCGGACCAGGGGTCCTGGTCGTGTGGGCACGCCGAGCGCCATGCCTTCGGGCATCGGCTCCAGGTGCCCAGCGTGGGCAAGGTAGACCTTGCGACCATCAGGCCGCGTGCTGATCAGCTGATCCTCGAGGCCCAGCTCCCGAGCCAGCTTCACCGCCGCGGGCTTGGTGCGCACGAAGGAGTCGGGGCCGCCATCGATCACGAAACCCTTCTCGCGCACCGTGATGATGTTGCCGCCAAGACGATCGCGGCTCTCGAGCAGCGTCACACGCCACTCGGGCCGCAGCTCGTGGATCCGGTATGCGGTGGTCAGTCCGGTAACCCCACCGCCGACGACCACGACGTGCTTCTGGAGCGACTCGCTCACGTTCCTCTCCTGAACTCCGAATCACCCGCCTAGCGGGTGCTCTTCTCGTGCACGTAGTCCGCGACCATGCGCACCATGTCCGGATTCGTTTCCGGAAGGATACCATGGCCGAGGTTGAAGATGTGGGGCTTGCCCTGCGCCTCGTCCAGCACGCGATCGACGTGCTGCTTCGCCACGGCCTCGGGGGCCTGCAGCACCAACGGATCGAGGTTGCCTTGCAGCGCCACGTCGTCGCCGAGCTGCTCTCGGGCCCAGCTCAGCGGGGTGCGCCAGTCAACGCCGATGACGGTCCCGCCAGCGGTTTTCTGATCCTTGAGCAGCATCGCGGTGCCCGTGCCGAAGTGGATCACGGGTACGCCCGTCTTCTCCAAATCCTTGAGGATATGCGAGACATGCGGCTGCACGAAGGCGCGGTAGTCCGCGGGGGAGAGCGCGCCGATCCAGCTGTCGAAGAGCTGGACCGCTTGCGCGCCGGCCGCCACCTGCGCCCGCAGGTACCGCCGCACGACCTCGGACAGCTTCTCCATCAGGCTCTTCCAGAGCTCCGGTTCCGCGTACATCATGCGCTTGGTGATCGCGTAGTGTGAGCTCTTGCCGCCCTCGATCAGGTACGAGGCCAGGGTGAAGGGCGCGCCCGCGAAGCCGATCAGCGGTGTCTTCCCTTCTAGTTCCTTGCGGATACTCTTGATGGCCTCGAGCACGTAGCCGAGACCTTCCTCGGGCTCGATCACGCGCAGGCGCTCGACCCCCGCTCGGTCGCGCACCGGATCGAAGACCTTGGGGCCCTCTCCCGCAGCAAACTCGAAGGGCGCGCCCATAGGTTCCAAGGGCAAGAGGATGTCGGCGAAGAGAATCGCCGCGTCCACGGCGAATGCGTTCACGGGCTGGAGCGTCACCGCGGTGGCCAGATCCGGCTGCTTGCAGATCTCGAGCAGCGTATGGTCCTTGCGGATGGCCCGGTACTCCGCCATGTAGCGCCCCGCTTGGCGCATGAACCAGACAGGGGTCTTGTCCACCGGTTCGCGCCGGCAAGCCTTCAGGAATCGATCCCACATAGGAGCTTCGGCTATCACGGCGCGCGCGCGTCAGCTACCAACACCGAAGGGCCAGAGGGCGGCGAAGTGGCGCAGCGCCGGGGCGGCGGGCCGCAAACGGAGAAATCGCGTGATGTCAGCGGCGCGCGCCCCTGACGCCGGGTCCGATCGGGGTCAGTTCACGCGCGGTGACGCGCCCATCTCACCGTGGGGCGCGGCTTCGCCGTTCGCGGCGCGTTGCTTCATGTCGTACTTCGACGGGCACTTGGCCATGATCTGCTCGGCCTGGAAGAAACCCTCATCCTGCAGCTTGCCCGTGACCGTGACCTCGACGTCCATGTCGGGCACGTCGCGAAACGTGTCGGGAACCACGCACTGCGAGTAACGCACGGGCAGCTTCTTCCCGGCCTTTTCAATGTCGAAACGATACTCGCAGGGCTGGTCGCGCTTCTTCAGCGAGCCCTTCACCAGGGTCCCCATGACGCGAGTGTTGCGATTGAGCAGGCGCTCCTTCTCGCGCAAAGCGTCCTTGTCCGTCGCTGCCGCGGCTTCGTCGAGCTTCGCCTTCTCGTCCATCAGCTGATCGACGCCACGCGAGTAGACCGCGTCCCCGTCGAACCCCGTGAACACCAGCACCAGCAGACCGCCGCCGATCACCAACAGCGTGGCCAGCAGACCCAGGCTGCGCTTGCCCTGCTTCTTGGGCTCTGGAGGCACGACATCGCTGGCGACCGGGCTCTGCGCCTCGCTCGCCTCGACCGCCGCTCTCAGCTCGTCGTCGAGGTTCGACATGATGAGGGATCGTAGTTTGTCCGCCGGGTCAGGTCCAGCGACCCCCGAGGTGAATTGTGTCGCAGCCGAGTCGCGAAAAGCTCGATACGACTACGTTTCGGGGGCTCGAGGGAGCAGCGCGACGGCGGATCGGGGGCGCTCCACGTCAGAGCTCCCCTCACCCCCGAGCCCTGGAAATCAGCCAACCTTGGGTCGGCGGCGCACCCCGTAGCGACCTCCGAGAAACGCCGCGCCGGTCGCGAAAGCGGCGAGTACTGCCGTCCCCAGCAAGGCGACCAGCCAAGATGGGAAGGCGCCGATCAAGACGCTGAGCGCGCCCACGCCAAGCGCCATGGTGAGTCCCGACAGCGCCGCGTGTCCCGCTCCGGCCCGACCTCCGAAACGTCCGACCAGCGCGCCGGCTCCCCCCGTCGCGATCATCAGACTCGTGAGCACCGGCCCCAGCTGGATCAGCAGCAAGGTGTCGTGTGCCGGCGCTCCGTCGGCCGTCACGGCGAGCGTCCACCTGGCGCTGATCCACTGCGCGATCATCAGCAGCGGAAGCCACATCGTGAAGCCGAGCATCGCCCCGACCATGACCCACCCCCGCGGCGAGCGCTCCTCGGCTGCTGCGTCTTCGGGGTCCTGATTCTGGATGACTGGGAGGTGTCGGGCCATTGCTCGCGCAACTGCTGGCTGAGGTGGTCGATGAAGAGGGGCCTCTGCTTCGGCGATCCGTGGGCTGTGTCCTACCTCGAGGTGTAATACGGTCCCCGCCGGGTGTCCTGAGAACACACGAACCGCACATGATTCCCTCGACCTTGCTTCGCCTCCCGATCGTCGCGTGTCTGGCCCTGCTGCCGTGGCCGAGCAGCGCGTGGGCCGCACAAGCGAACGAAGTCAGCAGCGCGAGCCTCGCGACCACCCCGGAGGAGGCGCCTTACGCCCCCTATCGAGGGGAGGGCATCGCTGGACCCGCGGCGACCAGCTCGGCTCCCTACCCCGCTCCCCTTCCGGAAGAACCGGAGTTCACGCGGCGCTCCGTCGAGCTGGTGCTCGACCTGGGGCTAGGCCTGCCTCACTGCGCAGCGGGTGACGACTCCGACGCGCGCTGCAGCGGCGTGGGCGGTGGGCTCAGCCTGGGGCTCACCGCGCTCTGGCGGGTGACACCGATGTTCGCTTGGGGCGGCACCCTGGAGGTCGCGGGTTTCCGCAATGAACCGGACGACCCGAAGCTCACCGACGCCCGCGCCGGCGCGGTGTTCCTCGGCCTCACCGGGCGGGTCTACTTCAACGAGGAAGGTCGCTTCGAGCCGTTCATCGAGTTGGGTTTGGGGGGAGGAGCGCTGGGCACGCGCCAGGACGAGCCGACTCCAGACGGTCGGTCGGGCTACGAGGAGACCGGGGCTGGCCCGGCGGTCCGCGCGGGGCTCGGCCTGGATTTCCACCTGTCTCGCAGCTTGCGACTCGGACCAGCGCTCAGCGTGACCCGCGTGTTCGTCGACAAGATCCGACGCTGCAAGGCCACGGGCAGCGGTGAGTGTCAGGACGTCTCCACCGACCAGGGGGGCCACCTGGACAGCTATCTGCAGATCGTCGGCAACTTGACCTTCCAATTCGGCAGCGAGCTGTAGCAAATCCGAGGCGTGGAGTACCTCGACCCGCTGAAGCTCGATCGCACGCTGCGACGAACGGCGACGGAGTGGGTGCGCTGGTCGCGACGCCTGCGCGACGGTCAGGTCGCGCCCCTCGCCGCCTTCGAGCTGCAGCGCTGGGCCCTGGGCAAGAGCTGCTTCGGTCAGCTGCGCGAGCTGCACGAAGCCGATCCATTGCGCGGACCGCTCTTGCGCTGGGTCTACCGACTCGCCGACGCTCGCATCAACCAGGGTGCGCTGCTGGAGCAGACGCACGAGCTGCGCGTGAAGCGTCAGCGCGTGCAGAGCGAGAACGAAGAAATCAGCCTCGCAGCGCTCAAGCACCGCGCCCTGCGTCCCCCTGGCGCCCTCGCCGAGCGCCTCGGACGGCGCGCGGCGCTGCTCGAGGCGCTGTCCCGCCACGGCAATCATTACCGCGCGGTAACTGCTACGCTCTGGCAGCGGCGCCTGGAGATCGCCAGGCGCATGGGGCTGGAGTCCCCTGACGAGATCGAGCTGCCAACGCCCGAGAGCGCTGCGCTCGCTCACGCCTGGCTCGAGCGCACCCAGGATGCGTGGCGCAGCCTGAGCTGCGAGAGCTTGAGCCACGCGATCGAGGTCAGTCTCGATGTGCGGGACGATCACGGCTGGCCCGCTCGGATAAACGCTCAGAGCCTGCGGCGCTTGCTCGACGAGGGAGATCTGTTCCGTAGCCTGGAGCTCGACCCGGGCCCGCTGCCGGCTGCCCTGGGCGGCGCGTCTTTCCTGCGCGCCATGGCCCGAGTGGGAGCCGCCTGGCACGACGCCGCGAGTCCTCGTGATCAGCCCTTCGTGGTGGCGTTCGATCCCTACGGCCTCAGGCGACGCAGCGTGGGCGCGCGCTTCGCGCTCCTGGCACTCAACCCGGACTACGTGCGGCGTCGCCTGGATCTGTCTGGACCGCGGCTCGCTCAGCACCTTCGCTGCACTGCACAGAGCCTGCTCTGCGAGTCTCGGGTCGCGGCCCTGCGGGTGTTGCTGCGAGCGCCGGCCATGCACACCAGCGAGCGCTTCACCCAGACCTTCGAGGAGCACGCTCGCCGTACGCTGGGCGCAGGAGTCGACCCACGGCTCTGCGGCCCGCTGATCGAGCTGCACCCTGACGACGCCCAGCGTTTCGTGGCGCCCGCACTGGCCGCAGTGGAGATCGACCGCCTGCGAGACGCTCACGACGAGGACTGGTATCGGAATCCTCGCGGAATCGAACAGCTACGCGCCGAGGCCGCGCGCCCGCCGGCAGCACAGGTCGCGGCGGTCGACTTCGACCCCTTGGCCCGTGCACTGCTCGAACACCTGAGCTGACGGGGCGGCTTCCCCATCACGCCGAGCACTGACTCAGTCGAAGCCGCCGGAGATCCCCGCGCCGGCGCTCTCCAGGTGGTACTTGAAGCCAACGATGATCGCGGTGGCCTTCTCGCCGGACACGCTGCGCCGCGCCGCGATCTCTGCGGAGACCTGCTGGTCGACGTATCCGAGTCCCGCCGAGACCCAGTGGGTGTCTGCGCCTTCGTCGAAGCGATATCCGATACGCAGCGGCACCACGTTCCCCGCGAGGTACTCGATGCCGCCCATCGCGAGCACGGTCGTGCGTTGCCACGTGGTGAAGTCGCTGACCAGATCTGCCTCGATGGTGAAGTCTGGCGTCCCGTAGCCGATGCCGCCCCCGAGTCGAGACGGCAAGAAGCCGTGATCGGGGTTCGTGAGACTGTTGCCGACCAGCGCGATCGAGAGCTCCGGCGTCGGCCGAAAAGACATACCCGCGTCGAAGGTGAAATCGCGGACGATGTTGTCGTCCTGGAGACCGCTGGCGACGGCGTCGTTGCCCAGCGGGCCATCGCCGTTCTCCTTCATCCACATCACTCGGCCGCCCAGTCCCAGCTGGAACTGCTGCGAGAAGGGGAACGCCAAGGCGAAGCGCAGGTCGTTCCACTGCCGATCGACCCCGTCTGGATCCTGGCGATTGAAGGCGAAGGCAAGCCCGCCTGCCAGCTGAGTCCGGCTCCCCACGGAATCGACAGCGGCGGCGCCGTAGGTCTGACGACTGGCCTCGGGCCACAGCGCAGCCAATGCACCGATGTGGTACACACGCGTCGCGGCCATGTTCGCAGGGTTGATGTAGATCGACTCGGTGGAGCTGGAGAAGGCTCGCAGCGCTCCGCCCATCGCAGCGGTGCGGGGCGTCTCGGTGTCGCCATAGTCGAAGCCGATCTCCGGCGGCACGTCGCTCGGCTCTGCCGAAGCCGGCAGCGCGTACACCAGGATCGCTGCGCCGAGGCTCAGCCGAGCCAGTCGCCGGGCGAGCCGCCCGCCACGATTTCGGGGCTCGCGGACCACGAGGCAGCCCACGGCGCGTGCGACATCAGACGGGGAATGCGGTTCTTGCATTGGTGGGCACTCGAGCGACATCGGCCCTGCTAGCTGGAGGCTGCGCTGAGGGCCAACTTTG
>JAGQIY010001115.1 GCA_020430865.1 Myxococcales bacterium | reverse complement strand
TGGACGTCTGGGAGTTTGTGTAGTTCACCTCCGGTATGTTCGGTCGATGCGGTGAACTCGAGTCAAACACCTCCCGCTCCAGCAACCGCTCCAAGTCCTTCAAGGTCGCGTTGATCAGCTCGTTGGTCACGGCGCTCCTGAGCGGCGGCGTCGCGCTGGCGGATACCAAGCTGGCGAATCGCTATCCGTATGATCCGGCGTGTGCCTGGGGCCGCGTCGCCGATGGGAAGGGCATGATCGTCCGCTGCCTCTCCAAGCGCGAAGCAGGGGAGGTGCTCGAGGCCGCAAAGCGCGCCCGAGAAGCCAAACAACAACCGAAGCCCGAGGAGAAGCCGCCAGCGAAGCCCAAGCAAGAGCCCGGAGAGAAGCCCGAAGAAAAGCCTCAGGGAAAGGCGGATCCCGTGGATCTCGAGTTCGGAGAGCTCAAGGCCGATGAGGGCACGCTGGCCGAGGCGCCGGCGATCAAGAGCCTGTCCAAGGGGCGCAAGAAGATGGAAGCCTGTGTTCGTGAACACGGCGGACTCACACGCGACGCAGGGGAACTTCGAGTACGCTTCCTCGTACGAGAGCGCGGGATTGCTGAGGGGGTCGAGGTGGAGCGGCGCAGAGGCATGAGCGAAGAAGCGGGGAAGTGCGTGGCTGAGGTCATCGACCGCCGACGGGTGGGGCATCCCTCGGTGCCGATCACTGGCGTGACGCTCGAGCTCACCTTCACTCGAGCCGCGAAGTGAGCCCACGCCGCGTCCTGGTCGTCGACGACTCGGCGTTCATGCGCGGCGCCGTGGCGCGCCTGATCGATTCGGATCCGCGCTTCGAGGTGGTCGGGCAGGCGCGTGACGGTGAAGAGGCCGTGCGTCTCGCGAGGGAGCTCGCCCCCGACGTGATCAGCATGGACTTCAACATGCCCCGGCTGAACGGTGCGCAGGCGACGCGGGCGATCATCGCCGAGCGCCCCGTGGGCATCGTGATGCTCAGCGCCCACACCAAGGAAGGCGCGGAGGAGACGCTGGACGCGCTGGCCGCCGGTGCCGTCGATTTCGTACCCAAGCCCGGCGGTGAGGTGAGCACGAACCTGGCCGAGATCAGGGACGTGCTACTGGGCAAGCTGGCGGCGGCGGGCGGGGCGAACCTCAAGGCGCTCGGGGCGCTCAGGAATAACCATGCGGAATCGATCGACGCGCCGCCGGCCTCGACACGCAGCCTTCCCCCCGGAGGCTCGCGACGACCCGAAGCCACGCGTCCCATGCCGAGCGGTCTCAGGGTGATTGCGATCGCTAGCTCCACGGGAGGGCCCGCCGCGCTCTCCCGCGTGGTCCCACGCCTTGATTTGCGCGCCTCTGCGTTGCTGATCGTGCAGCACATGCCCGAAGGCTTCACCCGGGCGCTGGCCGATCAGCTGACGCAGCTCTCCGCCTTTCCAGTTCGCGAGGCAACGGGAGGCGAGCAGCTTCGTGAAGGCGTCGCGCTGGTCGCGCCCGGTGGTTTTCACCTGCAAGTGGAGCGGGGGGGCATCGTCAGGCTGACCTCGGCGCCGCCGGTTCACGGAGTGCGCCCGGCGGCGGACGTCACCTTGAAGAGCGTGGGTGAGGCGTACGGCCCACGCGCGGTTGGTGTGGTGCTCACCGGAATGGGGCGAGATGGAGCGCTTGGTCTGGCCTCCCTCAAGGCGGCCGGGGGGCGTACCCTGGCTCAGGATCAGGCGTCCAGCGTCGTGTACGGCATGCCGAAGGCGGCGGCGGAGCTCGGGGTGGTGGACGAAGTGGTGCCGCTCGAGCGCGTCGCCTCGACGATCGCCCGCGTCGTGGCGACCTAGCTTCCAAGCTCATGCTGGCTTCTCCAGAGGTTTCGTCTAGCTTCTCGGCGTGGCGATTCATCCGGAGTCCGAAGCGCGCGCTCAGAGTTACGCCGAGCGCGCCGCAAAATTCGCCCTGGAGGCCGAGCGGCTGGATTCGCGATCCGGGCTGGTGTCCAACCTCCGCGGCTTGAGCTTCAGCGTCTTCGCGTTTGGCCTGGGGTTTGCCCTGCTGAGCAGCTACGCCATCGTCGCCGCGCCCGTCAGCGCCGTCGCCCTGGTTGCGTTCGTGGTGCTGGTCGTCGCCCACTCTCGCGTGCTCGAGGCGCGGGACTCCGCCGCGCGCTGGCAGCTGGTCAACGAGCGAGGCGCCAAGCGTTGCCGGGGGGAATGGCGCGCGCTGATCGAGACCGGGGCCGAGCTCCGTGAAGGCAAGCCCCCTCACGCGTACGCCGAGGATCTCGATGTGTTCGGGGAAGGCTCGCTATTCCAGCGTATCAACGTCGCACACACCCGCTTCGGACAGGACTGCCTCGAACGATACCTTGCGGAGATGCCATCGCTGGAGGTGGCGAGGGAGCGGCAACAGGCGGTCCGCCTGCTGGTCGCCCAGCAAGACTTTCGCCAGCAGCTGGAAGCGCTTTCGCTGGCCCTGGTTCCGGAGCGCTCTCTGGGCGCGAACCTCTCCGGCAGCTCGCGGCACAAGGCGACGTCGCAGCCCCCGGATCCGGAACCCCTCCTGCGCTGGGCGGAGTCGGAACCTCGACTGAGCAAGAGCGGAGCGCTGAAGGCGCTGGCCTGGTTGCTGCCGGTGGTGAACCTGGCGACGTTGGCGCTGGTGGCATGGGGACCGCTACCTGGGTTTGCGCTGCTACCGGCGTTTCTGGTTTCACTCATCGTCGTGCTGCGAACCGGCGGCGAGGCAGGGCGCGTCTTCACGGCGGTGAGCGCCACCGAGGGGGCGTTTCTCCGCTACGCACCCATGTTGCAGCTCCTCGAGGAAATGACGCTCGAAGCAGAGCTGGTGGCGCGGCTTCGCGAGCGCATTCTCTCGGGGGAGAGGAAGCCCTCGCTGGCGATGACGGAGTTTCAGCGCGGCGTGGGCTGGTTCGATCTGCGCCACAACGGGCTTCTGCATCCCGTGCTCAATGTTGCGCTCCTCTGGGATCTGCACTGCGTGCTGCGGCTGGAGCGCTGGCAGGCGCGCGCGGGCAAGGCCGTTCGCGGGTGGTTCCACGCGCTGGGAGAGCTGGAAGCGCTCTCCTCGTTCGCGGGCTATGCAGCGGACGAACCTCACTGCTGTTGGCCAGAGCTCGATGACGCTGGTGTGTTCGTCGCGCAGCAGCTGGGGCACCCGCTGATCGAGCCGGGCTCACGCGTGAACAACGACGTCAGCTTGGAGCAGCGGGGCACGGCGTTGCTGGTCACTGGTTCCAACATGTCGGGCAAGAGCACCCTGATGCGCTCGATGGGGCTCGCCATCCTGATGGCCCGCGCTGGAGGGCCAGTCTGTGGTTCCGCCATCCGGCTGGGGGAGCTGACGCTGCGCACGAGTATTCGCGTCAGTGATTCCCTGGGGAGCGGTGTGAGTCATTTCTACGCGGAAGTCCGCAAGCTCAAGTCGGTGCTCGACGCGACCGAGCAGGTCGAGTCTGGCTGTGTGTTCTTCTTGCTCGACGAGGTGCTGCACGGCACCAACAGCCGAGAGCGCCAGGTTGGGGCGCGCTGGGTGCTGGCGGAGCTGCTTCGACGAGGTGCGGCCGGAGCCGTCTCGACCCACGACATGGGGCTGTGTGAGCTCACCCCCGAGCTGATGCAACGCGTGCGGCAGGTGCACCTTCGCGAGAGCGTGGAGGGTCAGAAGATGACCTTCGACTATCGGTTGCGTGAGGGGCCAGTGACGTCGGGCAACGCGCTGCGGTTGATGCAGCTGGTCGGGATCCCGGTTCCCCTGGACGACTAGCCAGCCTCACTCGTCACGCGGACGTGCGCAGCGGGACGCCGCGTAGCAGCTCCATCCGCGCACCGTGGGGTGCGCAGTGGGCCTATGTGTCACCACCCCCCATGGAACTCGCCTCCAACTGCTAGAAACAGCACATCGGGAGCTGGCTTCTGCTAGAAAGCGCAGAGCAAGGGAGGGGCTGAAGTGGTAGCGGCATGCGCGACGACGCGCCCGCCGCGGGCAATTCTCCGGTGAGCTCAGGCCGCGCCAAGAGACGATAGACCTGGTGTTTCTCGCTCGATGCGAAAGCCTTGATCCGAGCGCCCGACCGAGTCGTCAATCCATGTGGCCCGCTTCGCTCCTCCCACAGCCACTCAGAACCACCCGATCATCCATCGAGGCCACCCGATCATCCTTCGAGCTCGCTCAAACATCCGTCGCCAGCGTTCTCCCCGTGTCGTCGCTCGAGGCGGCGGTCGAACGCCCCTAGCCCCTCACGCAGCGAGCGCCAGGAGCTCCAAGGGTCGTGTGTGTTATCCAACACTTGCCGGACTGTGCGAGGTCCGCCAGGTCGGCTAGACTGTAACTTCGATCGAGTCCAATCAGGGCCCAGCATAAGTGACCGACTACGAGGAAAAGACCCGCGTCACCCAGGTCGTCCAGCGACCCCTGGAAGAGCCTGATGGGCCTGGAAACGACTGCCTGGTCGTGATCTACAGCAAGGAACCGACTCTGCTGGGGAAACGCTTCGTGCTCGAACACAACCCGATGCGCGTGGGACGCGGAGCGGACAACCACATCGTGCTCGAGGGTGACTCGGTCTCCCGACGCCACTGCCACTTCGAGAAGCGTACGGGGCGCTGGATCGTGGTCGACGATGGGTCCACCAACGGCACCTACCTGAACGAAGAGCAGATCGTGCGCGAAGCGCCGCTCCAGAACAGCGATCGCATCAAGGTCGGTCCAACCATCCTCAAGTATTTGAGCGGCGCGGACGCCGAAGCCAAATACCACGAGGAAATTTACAAGATGACCATCATCGATGGTCTGACCCAGATCCACAACAAGCGTTACCTGTACGAGGCGCTGGAGCGCGAGCTGATCCGAGCGCGTCGTCACGAGCGGGCGCTCTCTCTTTCGATCTTCGACATCGACTACTTCAAGCGCATCAATGACCAGTACGGGCACCTGGCCGGCGACCACGTCCTGCGAGAGCTCGCGCGTTTGGTGCAGAACCGCATCCGGCGCGACGAGGTGTTCGCGCGCTACGGCGGAGAAGAATTCGTGATCGTGTTGCCCGAGACGCCCCTCGATGGCGCTTCGTCCCTCGCCGAGAACATCCGCGCCCGGGTCGCCGAGCACCGCTTCGTGTTCCAGGGAGAGCGCATCCCCACCACGATCAGCATTGGTTGCGCCCAGCTCGAACCTGGCGATCAGAGCGCCAACGAGCTGATCCAGCGCGCTGACGAGAAGCTCTACGAGGCCAAGCGTGGGGGCCGCAATCGCGTCTGCTACTGAGGTGTATGGGCTTCAGTGAAATCCCGCTCCCGCCGGAGGAGATCCCCGGCTGCGATCTGCCTGCGATTCAGGCGCGTCCGCCGGGCCCTCAGTCGCGCACCTGGCTCCTTCGCAACTCGGTGAACGTCGCACCCATGGGGCCCAGGCAGAGCTTGTCTCCGCGTGGAAAAGAAAAGCCGGCAGGCATCGTGTACTCCACGGCCAAGGGGTCCAACGTGCTGGATGTGGACGGCAACCGCTACGTGGACCTCGCTGCGGGATTCGGAGCGCTGCTCCTGGGGCACGCCCACCCCCGCATCCTCAAGGTGCTGGAGCTGCAGGCCGAGCGCCTGATGCAGGCCCTGGGCGACGTCTACACCTCGGAGCCACGCATCGCGCTCTGCGAGCGGCTCGCTCGACTCTACCCCGAGCGGGCTCAGGTCATCTTGGGGCAGAGCGGAGCCGATGCGGTCAGCGCCGCGCTCAAGACGGCGGTCCTTGCTACGGGCAAGTCCGGTGTGGTCGCCTTCGAGGGCAGCTACCACGGTCTCTCGTATGGCCCGCTGGCTGCCACCAGTCTGCGCGAGAGCTACCGGCAACCCTTCGCGGAGCAGCTGAACCCCGCCGTGCGTTTCGTGCCCTATCCCGCCAGCGTCGGCCTGCTCGACCTGGCGCTGGAGCGCGTGCGCTTCGAGCTGGTGCGGGGCGATGTCGGCGCAGTGCTCGTGGAGCCAATCCTGGGGCGCGGTGGTGTCATCGTCCCTCCGCAAGGATTCCTCGAGGAACTGAAGGAGCTGACCCAGCAACATGGTGCGCTGCTGATCGCCGACGAGATCTGGACCGCGCTCGGCCGCGCGGGGGACATGCTGGTCAGCGTGGCTCGGGGCGTCACACCGGACCTGATCTGTCTGGGTAAGGGGCTCGGCGGAGGACTCCCGATCAGCGCTTGCATCGGGAGCGTCGAGACCATGGCTGCGTGGCGGCGGGAGCACGAGGTGGTGCACACCGCCACCTTCGCCGGTGCGCCCCTCGCCTGCGCGACGGCTATCGCCACGCTGGACGTGCTGCGCCGGGACCGCCTCGTCGAACGTGCCCACGAGGTTGGGCAGGCGTTCGGTGCGCGGCTCCGCGCCGCCGTGGAGGGCGCGGCTCCCGACTGCACCGTGCGCGGTCAGGGCTTGATGTGGGGCGTCGAGCTGCCCCAGCGCGGAAATGGGGGCGCTGCCGTCCGGCTGATGCGCGCGCTGCTCGAGGCGGGCTACATCGTATCGACTGGTGGAGGCACGCGGGACGTGATGGTGCTCACGCCGAGCTTGGTGATCGGGGAGAACCAGCTGGAAGCATTCGTTGCGGAGTTGCCTCTCGCGCTCCAAGCTTGCGGCCCGTGAGCCCCGACGAAGCGAGAACGGCGCGAGAGCCGGACGACCTCTTGAGTGAGTCGGAGGCGCTGCACGAGCGCGTACGTGGCTTCGCCCGGGCGAGTCTCGGCGGGACGCAGGGCGACGAACGCTTCGAGGACCTGGCGCTGGAGATCGCGCAGTACCAGGCGAGACGCATCCCCGGCTACGCGCGGCTGGTCGAGTCACGGGGCGTGTTGCTCGAGCGCTTCGACAGCATCGTCGCCGTGCCAACGGACGTCTTCCGGCTGACCCGAGTGGCAGCGCACTCCGGGGAGCACGACGTCGCCAGCTTTCACACCAGTGGCACCACCGCTGCCCTGAGCGGAAAGCATCATTTCCGTACGCTAAAAACCTACGAAGAGCTGTCTTTGGCGTTCGGTCGACGCGCGCTGACCTCGGTGTTCGGCGGCCAGCGGGTGGTCGTGGCGCTCGCCCCGCCTCCGAGTCAAGCTCCGCACTCGTCTCTGGGCCACATGCTGAGCTTGTTCATGAACCGCTGGGACGGCCGCGCATTGAGCGTCGCGCCTCGAGGCGCGGTCTACGATCCAGAATCGAGCGGTCGCTGGTTGGGAGGCTCCGGGGGAATCGACCTCGAGGGGCTGCGGCGCGCGGCGCTGGTGGCTCTGGAACGCCAGGAGCCGCTGCTCGTGCTGGCGACGTCGTTCGCGCTGGTGGCCATGCTGGACGGTTTGGCCGGCGCTCTGGTGCCCGCGCCGAAGCGCACCATCGTGATGTATACCGGCGGCTTCAAGGGCAGGAGCCGTGAGGTGAAGCCCGAGGAGCTGCGGTGTGAGATCGCGCGTGTGTTCCGTATCCCCGAGGTGCAAGTGATGGGTGAATACGGAATGACCGAGCTGACGAGCCAGCTCTACGAGGCGACCCTGCCCGGCGGCGACCTCTCGGCGCCGAAGGGCGTGTATCTGGAGCCGCCATGGCTACGGGTGATCCCCGTCGATCCGGTCAGCCTCAAGCCGGTACGCTTCGGGGAGGTGGGGTTGGCGAAGATTGTCGACCTGGGCAACGTGGACTCCGCGGTGGCCATCCTCACTCAAGACCTGGTTCGCAGGGTGGCGATCGGTCAGATCGAGCCGGGGGACGAGGAGCCAGGCCGTAGCCTGGAGAGCGGCGTAGAACTGCTCGGGCGCCGCAAGGGCAGTCCAGTGCGCGGTTGCTCGCTGTCCTTCGAGTCGTGGATCGTGGGCGCTCGGGAGGGAGTTGCGTGAGCCGCCCGGAGACGCGCGTGCGTCAGCTCTTGATCGCCGCGAAGAAGCTCGCGGATCCACGGCACCCACTCGGTGAGCGCCTGCGTCGCGAGCTGCCGGCGCTCACCGGCCTGAGCGCGGAGGGGGTCGAGTACGCGCTGCAACACAGCTTCGAGGTGAACGCCAGCAGCGCGGAGGTGCTCGAGCTCTGTCAGTCGGTGCCTCAGATCGACAGGGCTCACGTGCTGCTGAGCGCCAACGTCTTCGTGGCTGGTCTGCGCGCGGTGGCCCTGGGCCTGGCGGCGTCTCCGAAGGTCTTCGTCAGATCCTCTCGGCGCGAGCCTCTGGTCGTGCGCCTGCTCGAAGAGGCGAGCAAGGGCGCGTTTCGCGTCGTCGATGAGCTCGTTCCCTTGCCAGGCGACCACCTCTGGGCATACGGGAGCGACGACACCCTGAAGAGCCTGCGGGGTGAGCTGCCTGCGGGGGTCGTTTTACATCCGCACGGATCCGGATTCGGTGTCGCCGTGTACCAGGTAGATGCGGCGCGTCTCTCCCCCCAGGCCGCCGCGGAAGCTCTGGCGCGCGACGTGGGGGTGTTCGATCAGCGTGGCTGCCTCAGCCCTCGATTGCTCGTGGTGCAGGGCCCTGTGGAGCTCGCGAGCGAGCTCGCCCGGCGCCTGGCACGGGAGCTCTCCGCCTTCGAGGCGCGTATCCCCCGAGGCGCGCTCAGCGCGACGGAGGCCGCCGACGTGACGGTCTATCGCGACACCATGGCCTACGCCGGAGAGCTCCACTTCGCCGGCAAGGGTTGTGTTGGGCTGGACACACGCGGCGAGCGCCTGATGCTCGCGCCGGTCGGTCGACACATGCACGTCGTGCACACCGCGAACGCGCCGGAGCTCTTGCGGGGGCTGGAGAAAGACGTTGCAGCGCTCGGTGTCGACGTCTCCGAGGAGCTCCAGCGGCGTCTGGTGCAGGTGCTTCCGAAGGCGCGCGTCAGCGGGCTCGGTCAGATGCAGCGCCCGCGCTTCGACGGTCCCGTCGATCGTCGACCAGCGCGTGATGGTGTCCCGCTCTAGCGGGCTGAGCTTGCGCGGGAACGTGGTTGTTGACTTGGCGGGGCGTTCTCGACTCCCCGCAAGGTTCACCGGGAGCGCCTGGCCGCGGAACGCCGCCTGACTGCCGGGCGTTGTCATGGGAGAATGCGCGGCGTGACGGCCTGTTGGGGGGGAGGAGCACTGGCTCGTGCGCTGCCGGCGCTGCTGCTCGGCCTGCTCGGCTGTGGTCGCACGGAGGCCCCCGCCCCGGTTCGCGGCGCGACGCCTGCCCCAAGCGAAGAGGCCGTGCTCGACGCTCCGCGAGTGGCTTGCCAGCAGCGCAAGGCAAGCCTGCTGGACACGAGCGTCGCGAGTGGCTCGCCGTTGAACCATGAGCTGCGGAGCCAAGTCCTGGGCCGCGCCCGAGGCGAGCCAGGCGTTTGGCTCAGACAACCCCAGCGCGCGCCGCTCGGCGACTTGCCGGAGTCGCTGCGCAAGGCGCTCGGCAAGGCCGGGGAGGCCGAGCCTGACGACCCGAAGGTCTGGACTCGACGTCGCATCTCGAGCCTGCTGCGAGCATTTCCACAAGAGAAAAAAGGGCTGCGCAGGTTGCTCTTGCGTGAGGGGTACTTGTACAGCGCCAGTCCGCTGGTGGCGCTGGCGCTGACCTACGAGCTCAAGCTGGAGTCGCTGTTCGACGAGGAGAGCCTGATCCTGCGTCGCGGCGCCGAGCGCTACATCGTCGAGAGCAAGGGGAGCGGGCGCGCTCGTCACTACGAGTATCGATCGGGGACGCTTGATGGGCAGCGCGCCGAGCTGCTGTTCGGGGACTGGGTGGGGGTGAACGAGCCTCCGGCGTCCCTCGTCCTGGACTTCAAGCCGCTCGGCGACGAGTACGGAGCCGACCGGGTGAAGCTCGAGCGCCTGACGGCAGATGGGACGCTGGCCAGGCTGCGCGTCGCAGGGGAGTGGTTCGAGGCCGTGCTGGATCACGACACCGCGGGCCGCGTGAGCGTGCGCTGTCTGGACGAAGACCCGGAGCGACGAGAGGAGGCGGCGCGCCTGCGCGAGCGCGGTGCCTGGCGCCGAAGCGCGCTGACCCACCTGAGAGAAGCCGTGGATGCCATGCTGAGTGACGGGCTGCGCTTCGATCGTCCGCGTGGTGTAGAGGGACCGGATCGAGACGGCGAGCTGCGCCCGGTCTGGTACTCGGCGTATCGCTTCGGTCAGTCCTATTTCCGTGTGGATGAAGCGAGCTATCCGGTGTTCGACCCCGACGGAACTCCGACTCCTCCGCAGGTCTGCGTCGACTTCGTGCTCGAGAGCTTCGAGCGCGCGTCGGGTACCTGGTTCTCCCCGCGCGGCTCCACACGGGAGCGCAAGGCAGGCGGCCTCGATTTCAATCAGTACGGCATCAAGAACCGACGGGGCGTCCTCGCGCTGGAGGACTTCGGCTTCGCACACCCGGAGCTCTTCGACGGCGTGCGCTTCAAGGACGAGGAGCGCGTCCCCTTTGCAAAGCGACAGGAGTTCTTCGGCTACTTGGAGGCGCACGCCGACGATTTCGCGCCCGGAGACATCCTCGCGATTCGGGGAGTGAAAGCTGATGGGCGCGTGCACCAGCACGCGATCTTGCTGGAGCGCACGGATCCTCTGAGCGGCTTCCCCTACGGGCTCGCGGATCAGATGAGTCGCCCGCGTCGCCGCACCTTCGAGGGCATCATGGCCGAGGCTCCACGCCGATCTCTGTATTTTCGCCTGCGCCTGAGGCCCGAGGTGCTGGCGAAGCTCACCGTCTCCGACCCCACCACACGGACTGCCAGCGCGGCCCCGTAGGCGATTACCGTGCGGAGGCGGTTATGCGCACCCCGCCAGCGCTCACGGGGCGTTCCAGCGCCCGGCTAGTCGCGTCCTCGGCCTGGCGAAAGGCCCGGCGCCCGCGCTCGAGTTGGAACGGGTTGACGCGCTGCAGGTCCTCGATCACCAGCGCACACAAGCCGTCTCGCTGGGGCACCTGGAGCGCCTCGCTTCCGTGGCGCCTCCAGGGCGATTTCGACGCCAGATGGTGATAGAGCAGCCGCTGGTGTTCCATTCCAGCGAGCCCTGGACGATCGAGGATGCCGCCGTCGAGCAACGGCCGGCCGCGATGCCACATCGGCTGGAAGAGGACCGGCAGGGTGCAGGACGCGCGGATCGCTGGCGCGAGGGCACCTTCGCGCATCACCCGGGTCTGCCGGGAGAGGACGTCGAACACGCTGATCGCGGCCGGCACTCGACACTCCTCGAAACGCGTCACGGGCAGCAGCTCTTCGAGCTTCTCCCCGAAGCGCTTGCCGCGCAGCAGACCGAGGCCCGGGCTGGGATCCCAGAAGTGATCGCGCTCGAGGCGCATCAGCTCTTCCTCGATGGCTTCCGCGCCGAGGCCCGCGGCCCACAGGCCCGTGACCAGCGCGCCGGCGCTCGAGCCGCTCACGGCGCTAGGAGCTAGCTCCGCCCGCTCCAGCGCTCGCAGCACTCCCGCGTGGGCGAAGAATCCGAAGAAGCCCGACGACATCGTGAGTGCGAAGGGCTCGCGTCGTAGCCAGTCTCCCAGGCGCTCAGGTGCCAAGATCGAAGCCTCCGCTACGCAGACGCTCGCGCGCGCTGGCTCCGATCAGCGCGTCCTTGCGAGCGAGAAAGCTGAGCAGACAAGCGACGGAGCACGCCAAGCTGCTGAGGGGCGCAAGCAGGCTGAACACCAAGCCCATCAATGACGTCAGCCCCCAAGCGACGGAAACCAGCGCGGTCAGCGTGGAGGCGGCGGGCGCAGCCGTGGCAGCCCAGCGGACCAGACGTCGCAGCTGGAGTCCCACGATGAAGTTTGCGACGCCCAGCAGAAGCAGGCTGTAGAGGATCGTCGCTGGGATCCCGCGGATGCGAAAGTTGAGCAACATCTGCGCGACCAACAGCGCGCTGAGGACGCCCGAGCCGCACAGCGCGAGCGTCGCCGCGTTCACCACGGGCCTGGGCCGGGCTAGCTCGATGTCGTCTGCTCCCGCGGGTACGCGGAGGCTCAGG